>NZ_CAWMYC010000115.1:0-80672 GCF_963872035.1 Scytonema sp. HK-05 | reverse complement strand
AAGCTGGTTCTTTCAAGCCCACACTATACACTCCGTGTTAGTGTGGGTAGTTGACGAGAAAGACGCTACGCAGCAGCCAAGGGAAGACACAAAGAGTTCAAAAGTTGAGAATTGACTATTGGCAGCAAGTTAAACAAGTAGACCCAGAAAACTTAATTTTCATTGATGAAATGGGTGTTTTATTCGGGTTGACACGAACTCAGGCAAGAAGTCCTCACGGAAGTAGGGTGTATGATTTTAAACCATTAAACCCTTGGGTCGAAGGTGACAGTCATTGGGGCAATTAGCTTGAAACAAATTTTGGCTATAATGACAATGAAATTGTTCGATGAATGGAAACGCATCTTATTGTCTTTGCCCTTGAAATGTCTGCTTCCTGAACTTTGTGTTGGTGCTGTAGTTGTAATGGATAATGTTCCGGCACATAAAGTGAAGGAAATAGAGCCTTTAATTCAATCAAAGGCTGCAAGGGTTCTTTATCAATCTCCCCCCGAATCCTGAGTTTAATCCCATCGAACATTGGTGATGGGAGCAATCGCGCTTTCTTACGACAATTTTCTCCAACCACTGCATTTAGGGTTGATGTTCTAATTAGAACTGCGCTTGATGAGCGTTAATCCCCAACATCTAAAAAATTGGTTTACAAATTGCTGTTACTGTACCTCATAAACCTGCAATACGTTGTAATTACTTGTGCTCGGTCTTTTACTTTCTGTGGTACATCCTCCTTTCTTAGATTGAAAAGAGTTTTATCTTGTTCTGGGTGAGAAATACCCTTAAACGGCTACCCATACCCTTGTTACTGTGCTAGCTACATCATACGTATTTACTTATCTTCACATAGTTTGGTTTTTTGAAGTCGTTTTACTTACTGCGCCTTTTCACTTACACATCTTGTTATAGTTATGTCAAAAATGCAAGGACAGTTAAGACAGTTAGGACAGTTAAGAAATACTTAATATTTTTTTTAGCTTTCGAGAATTAAATTTTAAGGAAGTGATATTTATAGGAAAACCTCCAGTAATAGCAACCACTGGAGGCGTATGCTGAACCAATATTTGTTCTATTCAGTATTAGAGAGGTAAAACAAATATTAAAAAAGTTAACACAAGTGAAAAAGAGAGGAAAGGACAGTTAAGACAGTTAAGACAGTTAAGGAATATTTAATAAAAATTTTAGATTTTGTCATACAAGCTTGAAACATACATCGCTCAACTATCATTTTCTAAACCAAACCGCGATCGCCCCTGTGTCTTCTTCTCCATCATCTACACCGCACCTACCACCGCAATCAGTCCACACCGTAGTCCACACCGCCAGTCCGTCAAGGAAAATCTCCCAATAAGTCAATCAAACGGCGATTGCCCTCGCGGTACGGCACGGCTGCGCCAATATGTAAATAATTTTAAAACAGTGGAGTAGCGCTCACTAAGAACTCTCTTCACCCTGCTTGAAGTGGTAATGCTTTTATAAGAATGTAGGCTGAAAACCCCTTACCTTTAGGCAGGGGATGAAAGCGACAACGTAGGCTTTAGCCTACCGTGATGTTTTGTTTTTGCGGCTCAGGTAAAGAATCAATCCATTCTTCCACCAAACTAGACATAGTTCTATCTAACTGAACAGATAATAAGAGGAGCTTATGATATCTACGCTCCGACAGTCTAAAAGCTAATCGTTTATTTTTCATAATGTCGAACATCAACTGTACGTTTATGCTAACATGGATGAAACAAAGGAAAACAAGGAGGTGATAACGTAGTGCTAGTTTTAGAGTACAAAGTGAGGGGCAACCAAAAGCAGTATCAAGCTATTGATGAAGCTATTAAAACTACTCAGTTCATCCGTAACAAAGCGATTAGATATTGGATAGATGCACCACGAGAAGCGAAGATTAACAGGATAGTTCTAAACAATTACTCCACAGCACTGCGTAAAGAATTTAGATTTGTTAAAGAATTAAATTCAATGGCTTGTCAAGCTGCAACGGAAAGAGCTTGGAGTGCTATTGATAGGTTTTACACTAACTGCAAGTCTAAAAAGTCAGGAAAGAAAGGCGCTGCCCTGAGCTTGTCGAAGGGATTTCCACGTTTTCAGAAGGATAACCGTTCAGTTGAATACAAGACTAGTGGTTGGTCACTGCATCCTACAAAAAGACGTATCACCTTTACCGATGACAAAGGTATCGGTGAAGTCAAACTATTGGGTAAATGGGATATTCACACCTACCCTGTCAAGTTAATCAAGCGAGTTCGGTTAGTTCGGAGAGCCGACGGTTACTATTGTCAATTTGCAGTTGACGTTGAAATAAAACCTGAACAAAGAACAGGTAATGGTGAGTTAGGGCTTGACGTTGGGTTAGAACATTTCTACTCTGATTCCAACGGCTATCATGAAGAAAATCCAAGGTTCCTGAGGAAAGCTGAAAAAGCGATTAAACACGCTCAACGTCAAATTTACAAAAAAGAAAAAGGCAAGAACCAACGACGTAAAGCAAGACAGAGATATGCTCGGAAGCATTTAAGAGTAAATAGGCAGAGGAATGAACACGCGAAGAGAATCGCGCGTAACTTGTGCAAGCTTAACAGCTTAGTAGCCTATGAAGATTTGAATGTCAAAGGCATGGTACGGAATCATTGTCTTGCCAAGTCAATCAATGATGTAGCTTGGACTCTATTCCGTCGTTGGGAGCGAATATTTTGCTAAGAAGTTCAATACCACAGTTGTTGCGGTCAATCCTAGAATGACTTCTCAAAAGTGTTCGGATTGTGGCGCAATTGTGAAAAAGTCTCTTTCAACTCGTACCCATAGATGTGCTTGTGGATGTGAGTTGCAAAGAGATGTGAACGCAGCTATAAATATTCTGAATCTTGCACGACAAGCTAGGGATGGGCAATCCCGAAGTAACGCTACAGGAGTCGGAACCGCTACTCTTCTTGGTGCAAGCCTGGTTGAGCAAGTTGCGACGTAGAGTGTAGAATCCCCGCGCGTTTACGCGCGGGGAGTGTCAAATAGACTTTTCTTCAGCACAATCAGCCTTTTCGTTTCACTGCGTAAATCCTATTTCAGTCAAATCACACTACACATTCCCTACTTTTGCTAGGGGACGAGAAATGAGGAACGTGAAACAATGTTTTGGAAATTCATAGTTAGTGCTTTACTGTTGCCTAGTTGCCTCGGCTTTGAGATTGCCACAGCATCATTACAAAAAGGAGTTCAGACGCAGCCAAAACAGGAGGAATTGAAAGCGCAAGTTGCTCAGATTGGTGATGATTCGTCAATTCAAGCAGATTGGGAGGCTGATACTGAACAACTAAAACACCATAAATACCAGCATCATAAGCCCCGTCGTCGATATTACCGTCATCATAGACCTTGCCCACAAAGCTACAGACAGCATTACCGTCGCGGCTCTTACCATCCGCAGTATATTCACTACCGCAGACGGTATAATAATCACCAGAGATATTACCGTCACGGGCAAAACCACCCCGACTACATTTATGAGCGGCATCTGTATCGCAACCCATACAGATATTACCGTCACGGGCGCTACTACCATTAATACAAGAACTGGCTTAAAACAAAAGCCAATGCGGCACTGCCTAAAGGAACTGTCAAATTATCAATACCAAGAAAGGAAAAAACTTCTAGGCAAGTAGCGACTAAGGCAACCGTCAAAGATATCAGCCAACTTTGCCAGAGGTTCCCTTGTACACTCACTAAAATCAAACTCGTGATGACAAAACTCACAACTGTCATTGTCAGGGAACCTTCCCAACTTTTTTGTCTGTCAAAGATCCTGTATTTGTGTTGCCCAAATCTTTGCCCAATTAAAGCTGCAAATCCATCTCCCCATGTCATAACCAAAACTCCTAGTACAGCATACTGGGGTTGCTGCTGAGTCCAGAACCAGGCAATTAAAATACCAATACTAACGGCATAGAAAAATGTCCCAAAACTTTTGCGTCCGACGCTATTAATACCAGGGAGAATCGGAAATCGGTAGGACAATAAGGTAATAGTACTCGCTACAATCGAAGCCGTAATGCCCACACTTGCGGGAATATCTAGCCACCAAGCTAGCAGAATCACATTGCCAGTGCCAATGTGAACTATCTTCCGCACAATTTCTGGATCTTTATTGGCAAAGCGATTCACCAGCCATGCGGCGAAAAGCATGAGCAACACCCAAATTGCAACGGCAGCACTTTGCAGCCACAAAGGGGAAATCGACTCTAAATCAAAAAATGAAGTTAGCAAAGATGCAACAAAATGGAAAAATATAATCTTTATTATCACTTTATTAGATTTCGGGGACAGCAATGAAATTATTATTGATTTTGCTGATTCGCTTCTACCGAATGTTTATCTCGCCGCTGTTTCTTCCAACCTGTCGCTTTCAACCAACTTGTTCAATGTACGCCATCCAAGCAATTGAACGCTTTGGAGTCTGGCGCGGTAGTTGGTTGGCAATTCGGCGTATTTTGCGGTGTCATCCGTTTCATCCGGGGGGTTACGATCCCGTACCAGAAGCGTTAGGAACAGCAACAAAACACTCGTCTTCCTGTCAACATCACGAATGAGACCTTATCATAAAATACCAATCATTGAGTGTGGTGAACCATTGGTAGAGATTCCTTTGGAACTGTTCGCGGTGGAATCTCCCCATCCTTATGAAAAACTGGGTGCGCCTTATGGCGATCGCTCTCCATATTTTCTTCGCCAAAGCGTTGTTGACAATTTGATAGCAGCCCAAAATTACCTGCAACTGCTGCGTCCTAACTGGCACATCCAAATCTTTGATGCTTATCGCCCTGTGGCTGTACAGCAGTTTATGGTTAATTACGCTTTTGGCGAAGCCTTACAGATGGCGGGACTCACCGAGGCTGAGTTATCACCAGAAAACAGCCAACCTATTTGGGACGAGGTGTATAAAATTTGGGCTGAACCTAGTCTGGATGAAAAAACTCCGCCTCCCCACAGTACGGGCGCTGCTGTGGATCTGACACTGGTAGATGATACGGGGGAAATTCTAGATATGGGTTCGCCTATAGATGAAATGTCAGAGCGATCGCATCCAGACTACTTTGCCAATTCTTCCACCACACAGGCACAACAGTATCATGCCAATCGCCAGCTATTGTGTGATGTTATGGAAAAAGCAGGATTTCAACGTAATCCGAGAGAGTGGTGGCACTTCTCTCTAGGCGATCAGATGTGGGCTTGGCTGAATAATCAAACCAACCCCAGCAATCCAGTTATTGCACAATATGGACGCGTTGTGTAGTGTAACGCACCTAAGCATCTTGAGGGTTGAGCTGGATTAACTCTTCTGTAGTGTAAGTTCCCACTGGACTCCAAACCAAATACGGAACGAGTAACAGCGCTGCTAGTTTAGAAATCGGCAAAACAGAGAGTGTGAGCAACACACCCAAGATCACACCAACTGATCCAAGAATTTCCCCGACTCTGAGACTCCGCCACCTTAGCATTGCTGGGATGTAGGCGATCGTGATAATTTCTAGCAGGAGATATAAACCCATTAGCACCCAGGTTATCAAGCTTCCTGGATTTTTTTGCCAGACAAAATTGGCAGAAGCAGCACCGCAAATAAAAATTACAGTCCAGATGATCGGGATAAGTGGCTCAAAAACCAACCACCGGGGGCGACTTAACCGTGCAAACCACTTGACATCACGAGGCGTGATGAAAAAACTACCGATCATAATTGCAAAAGTGACAGCCCCAATTACTATCCAAGATGGAACCATATTATTTATACCTTTTTAATTATTTTGTCAAGGTCTTCAAGGCAATTTTGGCAATTTAGGGCATGAGTTTAATCAACCGCAGGGATGAAAATTTCAACCAGTTACCAGTTACCAGTTATCAGTTATCAGTTATAATTTTTTGCTCACTGTTGACTGTTTTAGGCATCTTGAGGATTGAGTCGTTTCATCGCCCAAGTGGTGTATGTACCTATTGGACTCCAAACCAAGTAAGGAACGAGTAGCAGTGCCGCCCAACCAGAAACAGGTAAAACTACAAGTGTTAATATAATGCTTATAAGGAAACCCGTGCCGCCGATAATCGTACCCGCCTTAAGACTGCGAAGCCGCAACATCACAGGGTTGAAGGCAATGGTAACAATTTCCAGAAGCAGGTATAATGCCATACGCAACCAGGTTGCGGTGGTTCCTGGCTCTTTTTCCCAAACAATATAAGCAGACCAAGCGCCACAAATAAATACAATAGTCCAAATAACTGGAATCGCTGCTTCAAAAGTTAACCATCTGGGTCTTTGTAGACGCTTGAACCACTTGACATCGCCAGGAGTAATGAAGTTAGCACCCAAAGCGACTAAGAAAGCCACTCCCCCAATCACCATCCAAGATTTAATCATGCCCCGTCATCCTTTGTATGGCTCTTTTATCACGCCATATAGTGCGATTTTGTCAGGTCACGGGCTGATTACTCATCATACCTGAGTGGGAACTGGTTAGTGGGTAGTGGAATTTGAGTAGTGGCTAAAAACAACCAACAAATGTAGAGACGCGCCATGGCGCGTCTCTACAAACAAATGTACAGACGCGCCATGGCTAACAATTTCTACTTAACCACCCCAGAATGCCCAGGTATATTACCTATCGGTTCTACGCGTCCCCCAAGGTATTTGGCAAGAAACTCTTCGGCTTTAGCAAAGAAGTGTAACCTGTTTTGCGGACGTGCGAAACCGTGTCCTTCATCTGTGTAGAGGATGTACTCCACTGGTTTATTTGCTTTTCGCATCGCTGCAACGATTTGTTCGCTTTCCGCCTGCTTAACTCGTGGATCATTTGCACCTTGTCCAATCAGCAACGGTACTTTGATGCGATCTACAAAAAATAACGGAGAACGAGACTTGAGGAAATCTGGCTCTTTTTCTAGATTTCCGACACGATTGTAGAATTCCGCCCGCCCTGACTCCCAATAAGGAGGAATACTTTTTAACAGCGTGAGCAAGTTGCTAGGACCAACAATATCTACACCAGCAGCAAACACATCAGGAGTGAATGTCAATCCTACCAAAGTGGCATAACCGCCGTAGGAACCACCCATGATAGCTACTTTTTTGCGATCAGCGATACCCTGTTGGACAATCCAGTTAACGCCATCAATGAGGTCATTGTGCATTTTACCCGCCCATTCCCGATTTCCGGCATTGAGAAACTTTTTGCCGTATCCGGTAGAACCTCGGTAGTTGACTTGTAGAACTGCGTAACCACGGTTTGCTAGCCACTGCGCCTGTGAGTCGTAACCCCAACTATCCCGCACCCAAGGTCCGCCATGCACGAGTAAGACTGTGGGTAAATTCTTTGCCGGAATACCTACTGGTGTTGTCAAGTAGCCGTGGATAGTCAACGCGTCCCGAGATTTGTAAGAAATTGGTTTCATTTGGGCGAGTTGTAGCCCTTCCAATTTCGGTTGATTGCTAAAGAGGAGTTTGCTTTGCTTGGAGGTACGGTCATAGGTGTAGTAGTAGGTAGGACCGTTGTCATTATTGTAAGAGACTAGCCAAGTTTTATCAGCAAGGTCGCGGTCAACTACGGAAAATTCCCCTCGCCGGACTTTGGATATTGCCTGAAAATCTGGGGCAATACTTTTATCGAGTACTTGCCACTCTAATTTGTCTTTATAAAAACCAACAGCCTGAATTTGGCGTTTCAGTGGATGAATAAACATCCCTCCCTCATCATACTGCGGGTCTTGAGCAATGACGGTTTCTTTACCTGTTGCTAAGTTAATCCCCAAAACTCGTGTCGCATTTGCATTATGACTACCCGTGATATAAAGCGTTTTGCCATCACCGGAAAAGCCGACAGCACCGCCTTGATCATCAGGTCCCCATTTGCGAATTGTCTTCCAGGGTTGATTTGTTGTTTCCCTAACAGATAAGATAGAACCACCATCAGGAGTACTGGCAAGAGTTGCACGGATTTGAAACTGTGGATCTGCAACTGACTCAGTCACGTTAACAGAGTTTTCTAATTCCAGCTTTGCTGCTCCCGTTTTCAGATTAATACGGTAAGCATCGTGTTTGCGGGGGTCTTTGATATTCATCCCCACCAGCATTTGATTAGGAAAATTGGGATCTAGGGCTATCATTTGCGCTTTGACACCTTTGTATGGCGTCAGATCGCGTACTTGATTCGACTTTATATCGACAGCATAAAAATGATAGTTTTCATCACCATCTGTATCTTGAAGGTAGACGACTTGTTCACCGTTATAAGCCCAGAAGTAACTACGGATACCCCGCTTTTTCTCAGCGGTTAGCACGCGATCGTCGTTCTTACCTATGGTGCGTATCCATACCTGCAAAACATTATTTTTATCAGGTGCAATGTATGTCAGATATTTCCCATCGGGAGAGAGTTGCGGGTTTGTTCTTTCTGGATTTCCAAACAGAATCTGTCGGGAAATAAGTGGCGGTAAATCAGCGAAGGATTGACTGATGTTCGTTAGGAGAGTTGTTGCAACGACTAAGGGGACAGCTACTACAGAAAAATATTTTTTGTTCATAAAGCAAATACACTGGAAAATCTGCAAAGCCGAATGCTTGCAAAGACAGCCACAAGTATGGCGTTGCATATTTGCAGGATGAATTTTGTGTTTTTGTGGGATGAGCCAAAAAGCCCGTCCCTTGAATTTTTTGGGCAGGCAGGATGCCTACCCCACAAGAATCATCCCTGAATTCAGCAACGCCCACAAGTATAAAAGACTCGTTCACGAGGTTGTGATACTCATTCACGAGTATAAAAGACTCGTTTACGAGGTTGTGATACTCACTCACGAGTGTAAAAGACTCACTCACGAGGTTGTGATACTCATTCACGAGTGTAAAAGACTCGCTCAGGAGGTTGTGATACTCATTCACGAGTGTAAAAGACTCGCTCAGGAGGTTGTGATACTCACTCACGAGTGTAAAAGACTCGTTCACGAGTATAAAAGACTCGCTCACGAGGTTCTAATACTCGCTCATGAATATAAAAGTACTAGGTTTATTCCCGAAAAACAGGTAGATGCTGCGTTATAAGTAATACAGAAGAATCTAGTATAAGATGATTTATGGAACCAGTCACTCTAACGGCTGTGGCTACGGCGATCGCCACCCTACTTTTGACAAAAGCACTGGAGAAAACTGGCGAAAATCTTGGAGATGCCGCATGGCAGCAAAGTCGCAAGTTAATTGAACAGCTTCGTCATAAGAATAAGTTACCATTACTCAGCAATGCTACACAAGCAAACGAACAGCAGAGATTAGATTATGGGCAAGCCTTGCTTACTTGCTCAAGAGCCGCTGAAACCGCATTTCCAGGTGGAACCTGAAAACGAGATTTTACGAGATTTTAGATACAAGTTGGATATTTTTTCACACCAACCCAGAACGCAGTGCAACAACTGCTGCTTGCACGCGATCGTCAACAGATAATTTATTCATAATTCCGCGAACATGAGTTTTGATAGTGTTGGGACTCAGATAAAGCTTTTCTGCTATTTCTGGGTTGCTTAAGCCTTCTACCATCAGCCTCAAGACTTCTAACTCTCGCTGAGATAAATTTGCTGCGTTTCCACTAGGAGAAGGTGGTTTGAGATTATCTATGACTCGTCTAGCAATTTGAGGATCAAGATAGGTTGCACCTTCAACTGCGGCGGCGATCGCACTCATAAGTCTCTCTACACTTGCTCCTTTGATACAATATGCATCAGCACCACTGGAAAGCGCTGCAATAATTTCCGTATCTGTTTGATGCGATGTCAGCATCACGACATGAGTTTCTGGGAGTGCTGCTTTTATTTGCTGTGTTGCAGCTATCCCATCCAACCGGGGTAAACCAATATCCATCACCACAAGATCCGGTTTCAGTTTGAGTGCTGTTTGCACACCTAAGTAACCATCTTCCGCTTGTCCGACAATTTCCAACTGCGGATGAGCCATTAATGACTGTTCTAACCCCAGTTGCATCATCGGATCATCTTCTACAATTAAAATCCGCAGCACAGAAACATTAGCTGGTAGATTTAAGCGAAAATTATTATCTTGAGACATTTTCTATCAATTTTTAATTTTAAATTTAGTTTTCTGTAATGTGGGCATTGCCTACTAATATCTCAAATGTCTATCACATAAGCTTTTATAGCTCCTGACAAAGATGTACAGACGCGCCATGGCGCGTCTCTACAAAAATGTACAGACGCGACGCCAGAGCCGGCACGAGGGAGGTCCTCCTGCATAGCGCTGGCTCGCCATGGCGCGTCTCTACAATGACTTTTTTATTCTTCCACGCGATATCCCAACTCTGCTAAACGTGTCCGAGACTGACGCCATTTTGGTTGTACTTTGACGAACAGTTCCAAGTAAACTTTTCCAGCAATTAACTTTTGGATTTGTTCCCGCGCTGCACTACCAATGGCTTTTAACATTCCTCCACCTTTACCGATGAGAATTCCTTTTTGGGAATCGCGCTCAACGTGTATGGTAGCAAGTACACGGGTAATAGCTGGTGTTTCTTCCACCAAGTCAATGGCGATCGCTACTGAATGGGGAACTTCCTCACGAGTTAACAGCAAAATCTGTTCGCGAATCAATTCGCCCATAATAAAGCGTTCCGGTTGATCCGTGACTAAATCAGGTGGATAGTAGTATGGTCCTGTTTCTAACTGTTCAATCAATAACTGTTGTAGTTCGGGTAATCCTACACTTGTTTTGGCAGAAAATTTTACTGTTTCCCATTCATGTGACTTTGCCAGTTGAACGTAGCTATCATCTATTGCTTGGGAATCTTGCAGTTGTTGGTCGATTTTGTTTAAGCCCAAAATCACTGGTGTTGGGCTGTTAGTGAGTAAATCGGCAATAAAGCGATCGCCTGTCCCACAAGCAACCGATCCATCCACTACAAACAACAGCACATCCACCGACTCAATGGCTATTTTGGCATTTTGCACCAGCACTTGCCCCAATTGATGATGGGGTTTATGAATTCCTGGGGTATCCACAAAAATCAGCTGCGCCTGTGGAGTGGTTAAAATTCCTCGTAACCGATTGCGCGTTGTTTGTGCTACTGGTGATGTAATGGCAATTTTTTGTCCTACTAATTCATTCATTAACGTAGATTTACCGACATTTGGGCGACCAATAATGCCGATAAAACCTGACCTGAATTCAGGAGGAGCCTGTGGAATCATCACTTCTCCTGAAGTAGAGAAGATGTCATATTGACTACTATTCACCTGTGGCTCCACCGTCATATTTTAGATTTAGAATTACTGAATTTTCTGTACAAACACAAAACAAACATGAAATCACCCTGGAATTTCTAGCAATTGCCTTGGCTTAAGTTTAATTTACTATTAATTTTCTATCGCTGCCTACTAGGTATAGCAAAAAGCAAAATATTATAATTATCTCCAATGGAGGAAGTTTGGTTCAGGCACACCCTTGTGATATTCATTCCTAGGCTGAAGCCGTAACAGACTACTCAATAATTCCTAGTACCAACTCGCCTTCGTTTACCGCCTGATTAGCAGAAATATCATAAACTAATCCATCTTGTTCTGCACTGACATCAATCACAGTAGGTAACTTACCTTCTTTATTAAAATTCAAGATTTGATAAAGTCGTTCTCCAGCTTTTACAGAACTTCCCAATTCTACTCTTGATTGAATCATTCCACCTGTTGGGGCGTAATATCTTTTCATCTGACTTCTTGGTTTCAAACTCATCTCATAAGATGCGCTTTCCTTGAGAGGAAACCCAGAGATTCGCAAAACCCCTTTGTGTGCTAAATAGTTTTTCACACCTCGAAGACCTTTCTTGACTGAATCTGGGTTCATTTGCATTCCCGTACCAAGTTCGAGTGTCCAAGCCTCTATATCAAACCTAATTTCTCTACCAAGCTGTTTGAAATACTGTTCCAAAGCTAACCAAGGTTGGATAAAGGCTTTATCAAAACCATCTTCATCACAAAAATCAAATTGAATACCAAATTCCAGTAAGAAATGTTTTGCACTTTCTTCTCTGTTAGGGAAGAGATAAAGGTAGTTTAATCCTTGATTGGTGTGACTGTGTAAGTCAATCAGATAATCTGCATCTAAACAAAGAGATTGCAGTCTATAGCTAAACCGTTCTGTGTAAGGAACTCCACTGGAGGAATTAATTTTTTCTAAAATTTGGGCAAATTTTTCCTGAATTTGAGAGAGGTAGTTTTTTCTCACAACCTCTAGTTCAAAATTGATTTGAGATTTAGCAAACGCCAATAAATCATCAGCATGTTTTTCGTAGTCCCAAAATATGCGGTTCCAATCTTTTCCTTCATAACTACAAAATCGTCCAGAGGAAAAAACGTGCGATCGCACATTTGTGCTGATAGGGTTACAAACAGGAACTAACCAAATTTCCCCAGATAAATCTGTCTCATTGATTGTCTGCAAAAACTCAATTAGCTGGTAAATAACAGCATTACCAGCGATTTCAGCACCGTGCAAATTAGATTGGATATAAACTTTTTTGCCCGGTTGAGCGCCAATAAATTTGTAGACTTGGAGGGATAAGACATCGCCTGAAGCCATGTGGCGCAGTGGAATGGTAGAAATAGTGGGGAGCATGGTAAAAATTGGTTGACTGAGATCTTGCACCTGTATCATCACCCGCCAAGGGTTATAAACCCCTGGCTAATAGCGCTCATTCCTTTGAAAAGGACTAAATGCTTGCGAATTTCGGGTTTTAGTCCATTTTAATACTGACTTTTCACGCCATCTGCAAAAACCAACGCGAAACCTAACCCCCCAGCTATCAGGGAAGGGGCTAAGGTAAAAGCCTCTCTCCTTGCAGGAGAGAGGTTTGGAGAGAGGTTCGACCGATCCCGTGAAAAGTCAGTTCAGCCATAAGTCAGGAACTTGAGTTCCACAGCTTCTTTTACCAAACTTGCGTAATTCTTCAAAAAACCAGCGATAGAAAACTAAGACAGTCATCATGTAGTTGCAAGATTAAGGAATACTGCGGTGCATCACCTTTCCTTCGCTTTACTCAAAAACAGGCTTCATCGCTTCACCTTGCTGACTGCGACTGTCCTAGTGTCTTTAACTGCGATACCACTGACTGAAATTAATTTGGGGATGGTGACTGCATCGGTACAAGCGCAAACGACACAAAACCGCAAAGACGAGGCGTGGCGGCTATACCAAGTAGGTGTTCAGCAGTATAAGCAAAGTCAGTTTCGAGAAGCCTTAGAGACGTTTCAACAGGTTTTAGTTATTTTTGGAGAAATTGGCGAACGTGAAGGGGAGGGTGCGACCCTTAATAACATTGGGGAAGTTTACAATGTTTTTGGTCAGTACCCGAAAGCCTTAGAGTTTTATACTCAAGCATTAGCCATTGCCAAACAAATCGGCAATAAAGCTGAGGAAGGTAAGACCCTTAATAACATTGGGTTAGTTTACCGCAACCTGGGTCAGTATCCGAAAGCCTTAGAGTTTTTACAGCAAGCGTTAACCATTCACAAACAAATTGGCAACAAAGCAGAGGAAGGTAAGACCCTTAATAACATTGCGTCAGTTTACCGCAACCTGGGTCAGTACCCGAAAGCCTTAGAGTTTTATACTCAAGCATTAGCCATTGACAAACAAATCGGCAACAAAGCAGAGGAAGGTTCAACCCTTAGTGGGATTGGGACAATTTACTCCAAGTTGGGTCAGTACCCGAAAGCCTTAGAGATTTATACTCAAGCATTAGCCATTCACAAACAAATCGGCGACAAGGCGGTGGAAGGTACGACTCTTAGTGGGATTGGGTCAGTTTACGACCAACTCGGTCAGTACCCGAAAGCCTTAGAGTTTTATACTCAAGCATTAGCCATTGCCAAACAAATCGGCAACAAACCAGCGGAAGGTATAATCCTTAATAACATTGGGTTAGTTTACGACCGACTCGGTCAGTACCCGAAAGCCCTAGAGTTTTATCAGCAAGCATTAGCCATTGCCAAACAAATTGGCAACAAAGCAGGGGAAAGTACGACCCTTGGTAACATTGGAGCAGTTTACCGCAAGCTGGGTCAGTACCCGAAAGCCTTAGAGTTTTATACTCAAGCATTAGCCATTGACAAACAAATCGGCGACAAAGCAGGGGAAGGTACGACCCTTAATAACATTGGAGCAGTTTACAACCAACTCGGTCAGTACCCGAAAGCCTTAGAGGTTTATACTCAAGCATTAGCCATTCACAAACAAGTCGGCAACAAGGAGATGGAAGGTACGACCCTTACTAACATTGGGTCAGTTTACCTTTACCTAGGTCGGTACCCGAAAGCCTTAGAGTTTTATACTCAAGCATTAGCCATAGTCAAACAAATCGGCAACAAGGCTGGGGAAGCTGCGATCCTGAATAACATTGGAGCAGTTTACCCCAAGCTGGGTCAGTACCCGAAAGCCTTAGAGTTTTATACTCAAGCATTAGCCATTAGCAAACAAATCGGCGACACGGCTGGGGAAGGTACGACCCTTACTAACATTGGATCAGTTTATGACCAACTCGGTCAGTACCCGAAAGCCTTAGAGTTTTTTCAACAAGCATTAGCCATTAGCAAACAAATCGGCGACACGGCTGGGGAAGGTACGACCCTTACTAACATTGGATCAGTTTACCCCAAGCTGGGTCAGTACCCGAAAGCCTTAGAGTTTTATACTCAAGCATTAGCCATTGCTAAACAAATCGGCGACATGGCTGGGGAAGGTACGACCCTTACTAAGATTGGATCAGTTTATGACCAACTCGGTCAGTACCCGAAAGCCTTAGAGTTTTATACTCAAGCATTAGCCATTGCCAAACAAATCGGCGACACGGCTGGGGAAGGTGGGACCCTGAGTAACATTGGAGTAGTTTATCTTAGCCTCGGTCAGTACTCGAAAGCTTTAGAGTTTTTTCAACAAGCATTAGCCATTCACAAACAAATCGGCAACAAAGCGGGGGAAGGTACGACCCTTACTAACATTGGGTCAGTTTACGACCAACTCGGTCAGTACCCGAAAGCTTTAGAGTTTTTTCAACAAGCATTAGCCATTCGTAAACAAATCGGCGACACGGCTGGGGAAGGTGCGACCCTGAATAACATTGGAGTAGTTTACCTTAGGCTCGGTCAGTACCCGAAAGCTTTAGAGTTTTTTCAACAAGCATTAGCCATTGCCAAACAAATCGGCAACAAGGCTGGGGAAGCTGCGACCCTGAATAACATTGGGGCAGTTTACAACAACCTCGGTCAGTACCCCAAAGCTGAAAAAACGCTATTCGCTGCCATTGAGGTGAGCGAGTCTCTGCGACCTGGATTAAAAGATGACCAAAAAATCTCAATCTTTGAAACCCAAGCAGATTCTTACCGCTTTTTGCAACAAGCCTTGGTGGCTCAGAATAAAAATAGTACGGCATTAGAAATTGCCGAACGCGGTAGAGCCAGAGCTTTTGTGGAATTATTAGCCTCAAAGCTATCGCCCAGCCCTAACATTCAACAGATCAAGCCACCTACGCCACCTAACATCAAGCAAATTCAACAAATCGCTCAACAACAAAAGGCAACACTTGTTGAATATTCAATGATTTACGCTCCCTTTCAAGTTCAAGGTAAAGAAGAATGGCATCCACAACTCTACATTTGGGTAGTCAAACCTACAGGTGAAGTTGCCTTTAAGCAAGTAGATATCAAATCCCTCGATACACCTTTAGCAGACCTCGTTGCCAAAAGCCATACATCCATCCGTGCCAGAAGTGGTGATGTGGCTGCTGTTCCTGGAGAAGCATCAGCGAATCCTCGCCGAAAAAAACCATTACAGCAACTCCATCAAATACTTGTTCAACCGATCGCCTCCGAGTTACCACAAGACTCAAATGCCCGTATCATTTTTATCCCGCAAGCTGAGTTATTTTTCGTTCCCTTCCCAGCTTTGCAAGATGCTTCTGGCAAATACCTGATCGAAAAACATACCATTCTCACCGCTCCTGCTATCCAAGTTTTGGAGTTAACCCACAAGCAAAAGATAAACAAGCGCAAAGCGATAGAAAATCGCCTTGCATTGGTAGTCGGTAATCCTACAATGCCCCAACAGTTGTCACCGCTACCAGGTGCAGAACAAGAAGCACTGGAAATTGCCAAAATGCTAAATACCAAAGCATTAACGGGTAGTAAAGCTACTGAAACCAGAGTGAAGCCATTGATGCAGTCGGTTGACGTTGTGCATTTGGCAACCCACGGGCTACTCGATGATTTTAAAGGCTTGGGCGTGCCGGGAGCGATTGCCCTTGCTCCCTCTGGTCAAGATGATGGATTGCTGACAAGCAGTGAAATTTTCGACATGAAACTTAATGCTGATTTAGTAGTCCTGAGTGCTTGCGATACTGGCAGAGGAGACATCAAGAGCGATGGTGTTATCGGTTTGTCTCGCTCTTTAATTACTGCGGGCGCACCCAGTATTATCGTATCTTTATGGGCAGTGTCGGATGACTCTACAGCAATGCTAATGACGGAGTTTTATCAAAATCTGCGGCGAAACCCAGATAAAGCTGTTGCATTGCGAAATGCTATGCTGTCAACAATGAAAAAGCATTACCATCCTCGCGAATGGGCAGCATTTACCCTCATTGGCGAAGCTGAGTAAATTAGGGCGGGTGAGACGTGATACGTGTCTAAGGCAAGAACCTTATAATTACCTTGCCTCATGCCCTTAGGGACTTCCAAATGAAAAAATACTAGGATAAAACCTTGCAGGCGTAGAAACCGAATGCTCTATTGAGTCAGCATTGTGTGGACATTCTGAGGCTGCTAATTGATTGAGTTACGCTGCTATAGTTAAGGCGATCGCAAACCCAGAAAAAATAGAACTATAAACCCTTGCAAAGTACCAAAACTTGTAGCAGCGCATCACTTAACTGGAGTAACCTAAATTTATTGAACTGCTGGGAGTGGAGATGATGTTGTTGGAATTGAAGCGCATCCATATTCCACCGGGACAACGAGTGCTGTTTTCTGATGTTACCTGGCAAGAATTGGAAACAATTCTAGAGGAGTTAGGTGAACACCGTGCAGCAAGAATTGCTTATGACAGGGGAATACTGGAGATTATGGCACCACTGCCAGAACATGAATATGGTAAAGAAATTATTGGTGATTTAGTCAAAGCACTTCTGGAAGAGCTGGATCTTGAGTTTATCAGCCTTGGTTCTACCACTTTCAAAAACCAAGCAATGGCTCAAGGTATAGAACCTGACCAGTGTTTCTATATAAAAAACGAATCTAGAATTCGCGGGAAGAAGCGACTAGATTTAACAGTAGATCCCCCTCCAGATTTAGCCTTAGAAGTGGATGTCACTTCTCGCACTCATCCTAATATTTATGAAGCACTAAAAGTGCCTGAGCTTTGGTGTTTTGATAAAGGAAAATTACAAATTAATGTACTGCGAGATGGGCATTATGTAGAGTCTCAGGAAAGCTTTAATTTTCCCAGATTACCACTAGTTGAGGCGATTCCCCAATATCTGGAACAAAGTAAAACAGCAGGTAGAAATGCAACTATCAAGGCTTTTCGCCTTTGGGTGCAACAGTAGATACAACAGCAATGAACTATTACGCGAAAAGACTAAGTGGTGATACTCTAAATTATGCGATCGCCTAACCCAACTTCAAACCCGACAATTTTCTTCACAACTGGTTCAGATAGCTTTTTCTGGTGTTGCGATTGCAAGAAAGCGATCGCGCATTTACCTCCCAAACACTACGGTGCTGCCCAACACAACCGCAAACTGCCTAATTATCAAGATAATTAGGCGATTGTTAAAAGTGCGCTCGCTCTGCTGTAAAGAATATTAACAATAATTCTTCATAAACATTTGATTTAGCCATAAAGATTTGTTGGATAGGTTATATCAAGTCTGCTTAATTACCTCCATAATAAAAAACCTCACCCCTTCCCCTCTCCTTAATAAGGAGAGGGGTAACCGATAAGGCGGGGTGAGATTTTGCGGGAATTAAGAGTCATTAAGCAGACATCATATTATTCCCTTAACTCTCTTATCTTCTCGCTAATACTTTCTAACACCCCAAACAAATTCCCATACACATCATTATTTGTAAATCTAATAAATTTAATTCCTGCTGATTCAATAAACTCTTGTCTTGCCTTATCGTATTCAACACCTACATTTTCAAAATGGCTTTCACCGTCAATTTCTATCGCTAGCCTCAACTCAGGACTATAGAAATCTATAACAAACTTATCTACACTATATTGTCTGCGAAATTTGCAGTTTTAAAGTTGCCTATTTATAAGTTTATCCCAAATAACTTTCTCGGCTTTTGTAATATTTTGCCGCAATAGTCGCCTTTTTTCTTTTTCACTATCTTTGTTATAAAGTTTAGTCATTTTAACTTCAATATTTTTAAACTTATACAAAAAAAGCTTATTTACGATTCCGGTTCCCTCTCCTTTATAAGGAGAGGGTTAGGGTGAGGTAAAGCGAGAACGATAAATCTTGATCCAGCGTTGTTGATCTTGCCCACAATATAATAACCTCACCCCGCCCTTCGGGCACCCCTCTCCTTTATAAGGAGAGGGTTAGGGTGAGGTAAAGCGCCACAATATAATAACCTCACCCCGCCCTTCGGGCACCCCTCTCCTTAGCAAGGAGAGGGGAAGGGGGTGGGGTTCTACGCGCTAAAGTACTTCGCTACTGGGTGATAAGTAATAATCGCAGTCGTAGACTGTTCAGGATAAATTTGTTCACTTTCATCCATGTACAAATTGATACGTTCTGCTTCCAACAACTCCAGCTGCTTGTACTGATCCTGAATATTCGGACAAGCCGGATATCCAAAACTATACCGCGAACCGCGATAACGCTGTGCCAAAATATCCCGGATATTATCCGGTTCCTCAGCACCAAACCCCAATTCCCGACGAATACGAGCGTGTGTCCACTCCGCCAACGCTTCCGCTACCTGCACCGCTAAACCGTGAAAATACAGATAATCCCTGTATTGATTATCTGCAAACAACTTTTGGGCGAATTCTGTTGCAACATGCCCCACCGTCACCGCTTGCATCGGGAACACATCAATAATTCCCGACTCCTTCGGCGCAAAGAAATCTGCAATACACAGCCTCCTCATAGACTTTTGTCTCGGAAACTCAAAACTTGCTCTTACCTCTGCGTCCTCTGCGTCTTGGCGGTTCGTTTCATAAACATACAAAGTATTCCCCTCAGCCTGACAAGGGAAATACCCATAAATCACCTGCGGATGCAGCAAATTCTCCTCAATAACCCGCTGCTTCCACTCCGACAAAATTGGATATACCTTCTCATCCAAGAAAGCCTGATATTCCTCCTTAGATTGTTCCTTCGGCTTGCGGAACTGCCATTGTCCAGCAATCAAAGCTTGTAAATCCATATGCCAGAACACTTCGTCCAAAGGAATATCCTGCGGTTGAAGTAGCTTCGTTCCCCAGAAAGGCGGCGTCGGACGTTCGATATCCACCGCCACAGCTTCGGAACGGCGGGTATCAACTTCCTGCGGTTCTACCTTGGATACAGAACCATTGCTGGATACAGATAGCTCCTGAGCTTCTTCTATCTGTGTTAATCTGTGTCCATCTGTGGTTTCATTCAAAAATCCCTGCAGATCATCCCACTGACTAGCAGCCTTGGCTGGCATTAATTTATCCATGAAGTGCAAGTCAGAAAACGCATCTTTGCCGTAAACTACCTTACCTTTGTAAGTATTCTGACAATCTTGATGGACAAACTTGGGAGTCAAAGCCGCACCGCCTAAAATCACGGGGACAGTAATTCCCTTTTCGTTGAAGACTTCCAAATTCTCCTTCATGAACGCGGTGGATTTCACCAGCAAGCCACTCATGGCGATACAATCAGCTTTGTGCTTCTGGTATGCGTCGATGATGTTCTCCACCGGCTGCTTAATTCCCAGGTTAATCACCTTGTAGCCGTTGTTCGACAAGATGATATCCACCAGGTTTTTACCAATGTCGTGAACATCGCCCTTCACTGTGGCAATGATAAATGTCCCTTTAGCATTGTTACCAGATTCTGACTTTTCCATGAACGGTTCTAAGTAAGCAACCGCTGCTTTCATGGTTTCCGCAGATTGTAATACGAAAGGTAGCTGCATTTGCCCAGAACCGAACAATTCACCCACCACTTTCATGCCATCTAGCAGGAAGGTGTTGATAATCTCCAAAGGGGGATATTTTTCTAAAGCTTTGGTGAGTTGTTGTTCTAAACCGATACGTTCACCGTCGATGATGTGACGTTTGAGGCGTTCTTCGATGGGTAGATTTTCGTCAACGCCTTTGTCGCGTTTCGTTGTCACCCCTTCAAACAGTGTTGTCAGTTGTGTTAAGGGGTCATAAACGCAGACATCGCCTTCAAACTTGCGTTCATCATAAATCAACTGGTGACAGACTTCTTGATGACGTTCCTCAATTTTTGCCAGTGGTAAAATCTTATTAGGGCTGACAATTGCTGCATCCATCCCAGCAGCGATCGCCTCATGCAAAAACATTGAGTTCAGCACAACCCGCGCCGCTGGATTCAACCCGAAGGAGATATTGGAAACACCCAAAATAACATGACATCCAGGCAATTCTTGACGAATGCGGCGGATGGCTTCAATTGTGCCTTTGCCGTTAGTCCGGTCTTCTTCAATACCCGTGGAAATTGGCAGTGCTAGGGGGTCAAAGAAAATTTCGTGCGCTGGGATGCCGTATTCAACTGCTTGACGATATGCACGTTGGGCGATCGCAAACTTTTTCTCTGCTGTCCGCGCCATTCCTTCTTCATCTATGGTACCAATAACGACACCAGCACCGTATTGCTTCGCAATTTCCAACACCTTCAAGAAACGCGGTTCTCCGTCTTCATAGTTGGTGGAGTTCAGCAGACACTTACCTCCTGCCACTTTCAGTCCCGCTTCCATCTTTTCCCATTCGGTGGAATCGAGCATCAATGGTAGTGTGACATTATTTACTAGACGCGAGACGAGTTCGTGCATATCCCGCACACCGTCGCGTCCCACGTAGTCAACGTTCACATCCAGGATATGTGCGCCTTCTTTGACTTGCGCCCTCGCCATGGATACCAGTCCATCCCAATCTTCCGCATTCAGTAATTCGCGGCACTTTTTGGAACCACTGGCGTTGAGACGTTCGCCGACAATCAGGAAAGAGTTATCTTGGTCGTAAGGTTGGGTGCTGTAAATTGACGCTGCTGCTGGTTCCTGTTGAGGCTGTCTCTGTTTTGGTCTTAAGTCTTTGGCAATTTCTGCTAATTGTTGAATGTGTTCTGGACGTGTCCCACAGCAACCCCCGATCACTTGGACACCCAAATCTTCAACAAAATGCATTAATGACATCCGTAATTCCGTTGGTGTCAGGCGATAATGAGCTTGACCGCCGACGTTCTCTGGTAAACCTGCGTTGGGAATACAGGAAACCACAAAAGGCGAATGTTCCGAGAGATATTTAATGTGTGGTTTCATCAAATCTGGACCTGTGGCACAGTTCAGACCGAGAATATCAATTGGGTATGGTTCCAGAATTGTCAGCACGGCGTTGATTTCCGTCCCCACCAGCATAGTACCCATAGATTCCATTGTGACAGAAACCATGAGCGGACGGCGATCGCCTTTTTTGGCAAAGACTTCTTCAATTGCATTCAGCGCCGCTTTGATTTGCAGGACATCTTGGCAAGTCTCAACGATGAATAAATCAACGCCACCATCCCATAGCCCTTCCGCTTGTTCGGCGAAGGATGATTTCATGGTATCAAAGTCGATATGTCCCAAAGTTGGCAGTTTTGTGGTTGGTCCCATCGAACCCGCAACAAACCGGGGTTTTTCTGGCGTTGAGAATTCAGCAGCAACGCGCTTTGCGAGTTCCGCCGCTGCTTTGTTGAGTTCATACGCCTTATCTGCTAAGTCGTATTCAGCCAAAACAATCGACGCAGCGCCAAAAGTATCCGTTTCAATCACATCTGCACCAGCAGCGAGAAAGTCCCGGTGAACTTTGGCGATCGCTTCCGGTTTGGTGTAGACGAGGTACTCGTTGCAACCTTCGTACTGTGCGCCACCGAAGTCTTCAGGGGTGAGGTTTTGGGTTTGCAAGTTAGTTCCCATAGCACCGTCAAAGACGATGACTGGGTGTGTTGGGCTGTGTAAGCGTTCTAAGAAGGTAGAAGTCATATTCTCCAACAGAAAATTGGCTTAGTCTTAAAATGTTCGACTACATATACTATTTTCCAGAATTTTTAGTATTTCGGAACAATCGGATGTCATCAGGGATGTATAAAGATTGCCTGCATGAGGATGAGGAATTTTCTGCTTAGTCACTCAGTAACTCAGGGATAACTTCCAGGACATTCTCAGACCAGTGGTGTTTGGCAGACAGCGTATAGTTTTGCTGCAAGCTGGGGAAAAGGTTGCGGCGATTATCCCCATCGGGGAATTTGAGTGCCTAGAGTCTTTAAAGCAGGAGATAAAACCTTTACAATATTGACCCGATGAGTATGGATATTACGGGAATGAGGGGGGAATCCACTGTGTAGACCTCTCTGAAGTGGAAGCAGAGTTTGATCACATACTAACCGAGGTTAGATTATATGATGAAATTTTTGGGATATTGCCACCGAGTAATTTATTGGGGAAAGAATTCCAGATTTTTCCACCTTTAGCTATTTTAATGAATATTAATATTTTTTGCGTGCAATCGTATCTAATTAGTGAGATAAATTCGCAATGGACTTGCAGTCAGTAATCTATTCTTATTTAAGAGAATCAAGAGCTATTTTAACAGGCGTTATTTGAACCAGTTTTTAGGCTTATTTATCCAGAAATAAATTCTTCAGCAGCATTTTTTATTATGATTGAACGGCGCTCTTTTATGTAAGGAATTGCTTTCAAATCCTCAAGAGTAGCTTCAAGGATATCACGAATTAATGGAAAATCATTCCTAATACGAGTTTTAATTTTTTCACTAATCGATAAAGAATCAATAGATTCGTCTAGTAAGGCACTTACTATAGGTGTAATCTCAACTTTTGAACCACATTCAGGGCAGAACTTAGCATTTGGAGGTAAATATGCTGAACAGCTTGCACATTGTTCAGAAGCTTCTTTAAGGTCACTCAAGTAGTTGTCAAAATTTGGGTCATTACCTACAAAACCTTTTGTATATCTAACATTTAGAAGTTTAATTGCTTCAGTTAAGTCAGTAGCAGAAAATGCTTTCTCCGTAGCCATAAGTGCGAGATGAACCATGTATCTATTTCCAGTTTTTTTGCCCGAAACTGCAACGGTTCCTTTATCAGCTAATATGCCAGAGTAACAGAGAATATTTAATGCTAAGCTAAGATGAGGCGACATATCACGCCGCACAGTAAAGAAAGCTGACTGATCGTTATTTTTCTTCGGGCTATCGTTTTTATTTTTTAATTCTTGAATAACATAATTTCTTAATAAATTAATTCCAATCTTAACATGAGAAGAAAATTTAGGAAGTCGTTTAGCTAAGTTATGATGATAGGGTATGAGTTCTTTATCAACGAATTCCTGAGCAGCTAAAACAACTGCTCTTTCAGAAAAACCCTCTGTTAATTGTTGTGATTTTTCTAATGAACCATTCAAAAGGTGTAAGAATGCACGTGGATTTCCTGTTGAGAGATAAACGCAAAGATCCAGGACATGACCCTTAGAAAATACTTTTTTATGCAAAGAGCTACTTTGAGGAATTCGCTTCATTAGCATTTTTCTGAAAAGGTCTTTATTTGCATTCCTACCTTCTATACTATGGTCAAATCTATCCATCGATATACGTATTGCATCCTGACCTACTTCAAAATTTCTTCCGTAAGAAGTAATAGTAGGATAAACAGCCGCCTTAACAGCTATTTCTCCTCCATGTAAAAGTTTGAATATTTCAAAAAAAATCTCTTGTTGTGCTGGAATAAAAGTGTGAGCAGCTTCATCAAATAAAAAGACTATTTTTGATAACTTAAATTGTGATATTATATGTTTTACGGCATCAAGTAAAGAAGTAATATCATTAACTTTATCTAAAAAAGCATTGCCTATTTGATGAACAATTTCTTCTTTATTTGACGCAGTTGAGAGTTTTTGTAAATCATGAATTTTTTCCTGCAAATATGTTCTTGTTGTTTTAGGTGATTTAATTCCAAACATTTCATGATATGGATCAATTATGCTTTCATGAGTAATCAAATCAAGAGTTAGAAGTTTTTCATGTAAACCCTCAAGAATTTTTGCCCCAACCCAAGCTTGAAAAGCATCTCTTTCACCAACTTTAACTCCTTCTAGCAAAGTGCTAGTTTTGAAACTAATATATACGGCTAGCTTTCTATTCTTCAAAAATTCTCTGTCCATTTCTATTTCTGCTTGTCTTAGCAACATGGACTTTCCAACACCACGGGAACCTTCTAACAGATGAGCACCAACTCCTTTTATGGTATCTATAACTTTACGTTCAAAATCACCTACAACTGTTAAGCTAGAAATTTGTGTGTCAACCAAATCTTCACATCTTGCGGCTTGAATCAGTTCCAAAGTTTGCTTGTCATCAGACATTATTTAATCCTCTTATATTCGTGCAATTGAAGGCATTCTTTTTTCTAACTCTTGAAAAACATCGTTAAATCTATGTTTCCAGAGTTGAAGTAGTAGATTTTGAACTCGTATTACAAGCTCCAAATGTTCTTCCCAATCAGGTTTATTATAAGTAAAACGTTCTGGCAAAACTGATTCAAATGTTGATATTTTTCCATGTATTGTATTGCTAAGATTTCTATAGATTTTCTTGGCTTCATTGATATCAAACAACGAATTATCAGAAAAATTAGTATTTTCGGACGCAACAAAGGATTTATAGCTAGCACTATTTAAGCATTCAACCATTTCGTTGAAATTCAAATCTTTATCGTGGCATTTCCATCCCCAAAAGTGATGTGGCATATTCCACAAATAAATAACGGCAATCCCAAGTTCTAAGACTCTACGAAGTAAAGTTTGAGCAGGTTTATCCAAAGAACATCCAGCTAAGTATATTGAAATGACTACATCGGTAAACAATTCATCAAAAATAGCAGTAATTTCCTTGTGAGAGCGAGATAAATTTGGGCTTTCACGTAAAATTTGTCCTAGAATTGCGAATGCACGTGCCTTGAGTTCTACTTGAGATAATTTCTCTAGGTTTTCTAGAAGAGAAAATCTCAAGTTGTTTTCAAATTTATCTTGAAGGTCTCGAAATACTTTTGTTGAATCTAGTTCTATATTGTGATTCAAATCCATGAGATGATAATGCTGATGCTACCTTATAAGTGCGCTTGTCTTTGTATCCAAAAGAGTAACTGCCATTTGTCAATGTCAATGTCGCTAAAATGAGTACGAACAGCCTCATATTCTTCTGGAATAGCAGTGATGATAACCGTACAATGCAGGCTTTGATACTTTTGTCTCAATTTGCTATGAGGCATACAGGATTTCCTGTTTTGCAGTTTTGCATCTAGGGGCGTCACACTGTTACTAGTTGTACATTTTACATGGTAATTTTCCCGAGTGCAAAAGCAACTAGCTGAGTATAAAAGTCCAACGAGACGGCTGATTGTCAGGGAAGGCTTGCCGAAGAACGTACATGCACCTTAACCTTGCTCATCTATGGCACGGATGCTCAATAAGCTAAAGCACAAATAAGCTTGCATATTTAAATTTTTTCAAATTCTTGTGGGGTGGGCATCTTGCCCGCCAAGATAATGCAAGTTAAATGTGGAACAGAAGAAGGCAATGTCCCTGCTGAGAACGTCTGTCGATCCAATTGCACTTGCAGGTTACTCAAGGGCTCAACACCTGGAGAAATCAGAAATTCTAGCTTTTGGATGTAAGGCAAAGTGACGAGTTCGTCCAAAATTTGACTAATCGCCTGCACGTAAGGATGACCTTTCTGTGTATACCAATCGGATGTTGCAACGTTCGCTTGGTCGAAACCTAAATGTACAATTAAGGATGGCTTATCAAACAAGTCGATGCTCCAAAGGAACCGCGCAAGGGGCGATCGCACGGAGTGCCCGCAGTCATGCGATCGCTGCTGGGACGCGCTTGTTCCTGTAACAACAAATCATGAGTTTTCGCTAACTTGATATCTATGC
Organism: Scytonema sp. HK-05; assembly: GCF_963872035.1. Taxonomy (NCBI): domain Bacteria; kingdom Bacillati; phylum Cyanobacteriota; class Cyanophyceae; order Nostocales; family Scytonemataceae; genus Scytonema; species Scytonema sp. HK-05. Next base: position 54,426 of record NZ_CAWMYC010000115.1, on the reverse strand, counting down.
CTGTCCGCTCCACCCCACACAAACTGTATTCAACGCAAATGAGAACCCCTATATACAAAGCTGGTATGAGATTAAACTTGGAACTCAATCTTTTCTTAACCGATCATTTATAAAATTATAAAATAAAAGTTAAATTTTTATAAGGTGCGTTGGGCGCTTTCATGCGCGAGTTTTTCTTATGAAGTGACTTTCCAGGCACATAATACACCATTTTAGTAGATGCATGAAACGATGTTAACGCACCCTATATATTTATAATGCACTTTATTTATTAACTCTTAGGTTTCTATAATAGTCTATCAAGGACTATACTGTGGTACCTACCCTCAGGTGGTAGAGCTTACCTTAGATAGAGTCATGGTTTTTCCCTCGGACTAGTTCGATTTACAGAAGTCAAATAAGACCGACTTTGGGAGAATAAGATGCTATGGCGACCTACCGCATAAAGAGCTTGGTGAAAAATCAAGTGTAATCTGGCTAAAGTATTTTTTTATCAAATCAATTATTTTTTCGTTATGTTACTTATTCAAAAGCTGTGCAATGTAGTGGAGTACACCAGATGATAAAGCAAAAAATCCTTGCTACCGAACCAGTGCTAACTGTAGCAGGACTAATTGGTACAGGTGTTCTCCAACCGGCAGAAGCCACTACAGTCGAAGAAAACCCTACAGTGGGAAAATATATAAAAGACTTTCATAGCTCTAGTAGCAGTGTTGGGAATGATTTTGCAGCAGTACTTGTGACAGTTGGAATTATATTAGCCCTAGGCTCGACTGTTTGTGTAGTACAGAAAGCTCTTAATTCGAGCAAGCCTTCTTCAAGCACTGCCGATTCTGTGCGTACAGGAGAAGAGAAACGTAGAGCTACTACAGAAAATACCACATCTGGTAGTCAACAGATTACTCCTGCTACATACATTGAAAAAGCTTATACTTCGTGGCGACAAGGAGATGTTCAACAAGCGGTTGCTGAATTGAATAATGCAATTCGTCTTCATCCCCACAATGCTTACCTCTATACCGAACGAGCTAAGTTTCGTCGCAAAAATCTAGGGGACAAAGAGGGCGCACTTGAGGATTATACCCAAGCTATTCATCTCCATCCTGACAATGCCCTTTTCTACCTTTGGCGTAGTCAGCTTTACCATGAAATAGGGGATATCTTAAAAGCTATGACAGATTATAACACAGCTATTCGTCTTGCCCCTGACGATACCGTATATCACTTTTCGCCAACAAGCGTAAATTCAGTAAGACGCTGAGCGAATCACTTATCAGTCAACAGTGAGGACATAGCACCCTCCCCAATATTGCAGGTGTTATTAACTGCATGAAACTAACGTATTACTACTAGTAAATGAACCACTTTTTAGATAAAGAGGAAAGCTAAATCCATAAAACTTATTGATGTTTCACCTATCTACATCTAAGGATTGTTTTGGAAGAGTCTTCAATATTTGTAACAATAATTCTGCTTTTCTGGAAATATACTTAAAGTATTACTTGTAACGGTTGCACGTAGGAATTTCCTCAAGCTCTGATAATAAGTAAAATTATTGAAGCGTTGTAGAAAACCTAACTCATATCGAGTCAGTATCTCTGCTACCAGTTTAGTCTGAAGAAATGCAGGCAAACTTGAGATTTACTAGTGTAGAAACCGCAGAAGTAACTGACCACAGTCAAAAAAGTCGAAAGCTAAAGGCAACGAGACTTTTGACTTCTAAAAAAGCGGCACTAGTACAACGCGTACGGAAATAATCTCACCGTTAAAAAGACATAAAAAGCTTATATCGATAGCATTTGCGCCTTTTGACGAATTGTACTAGTTGCATACAGCCCTGAAAATAGCAGGTTCGCCTGGTGTCTAACACGGTAGAATTGCGTAATTCTGCTTTTAGCAGTAAGATACTACCGTTAAGCTGATTTTTAAGGAATTTCCATCCCTATTGAGTAAGATTGTTCATATTTTCTTTAACAAGAAACTGCATTCTTTTGGAATACACTATACTCATTATTTCTATCGTTTCTGCTGTTTGTGCAACAGGTAAAACGACTGATCTAGTGTAGAGAAACCTCACACTAAGTAGCATATTTAAGCACTTTTCTGCGTTCATTAGCAAAGAAGCTTTCCTCAAAAACCCCTTTAGGATTGAGAACATCTCTAATCCTAATGTTGCGCTAACTGTAGCAACGACTGGCTGGGCTTTTAAAGAAAGCCAATGCGTCCTTATGACCAACTTTGCTACAACCGTCTATCTCTCTGACTTTCCGGCATCTGCTTGTTGTTATGCTAAATAAAAGGGTTTCAAGTTTCTATTACAACTGGCATTCGTCCAGCTTATTCATACTCACCATGATGCTATTTAGCAGTTGGCAGCAACAGCCGTTGTCAGCACAAACGGTGAATACGCTGGCTGTTCCTCAGCCAAAAGTTGAAACTGCCCAAACCGAACCTCCATCAGACATCTTCAACCGACCAGAACGAGAAAATCTTCCCCTAGTACCCGAAACACCTCCAGTCCTCCCACCTCCAGAAAACTTACTTCCATCTCCTCCCCAAACTCCTCCCAGTCCCGAAGGAGTTCCGAATGCGTTTCCTGGAACTATCGAAGTTGAGCGTTTTGAAGTAATTGGCAGCACTGTATTCAGCCGTGAACAACTAGCTGAGGTTACCAAAAAATTCATTAACAGACCGATTACCTTTGCTGAATTGCTCCAAGCTTCTGAAGCAATAACAAAACTTTACAACGACAAAGATTACGTCACCTCTGCGGCTTTCCTTCCAGCAGAGCAAACCTACAACCTTAAAGGAAGTGTCGTCAAAATTCAGGTCGTGGAAGGTCGCTTGGAAAATATCCAGGTTAGAGGTTTGAAGCGGTTGAACCCCAACTATATCCGCAGCCGTTTAAAGATCGCCACAGGTAAACCCCTGAACTTGAATAGATTGCTAGAAGCACTGCGACTGCTTCAGCTCAATCCATTAATTCAAAATATCTCTGCGGAACTTGCGGCTGGCTCAACGCCTGGTGGTAACGTGCTAGACGTTACGGTGAGGGAGGCAAAAACATTGTCTGCCCAAATTAGCTTAGACAACAATCGTAACCCGAGTATTGGCAGCTTTCAGCGGCAAATCCAACTTAACCAAGCCAACCTGCTGGGACAGGGAGATAGTTTAAGTGTCGGCTACGCCAATACTGATGGTAGCAACGATGTCGAAGCTCGCTATACGTATCCTATAAATGCCTACAATGGAACGTTGGAATTTGCCTATAACTATACAGACAGCAGTGTTATTGAAGAACCCTTTGATGAATTAGATATCGAAGGAAGCTCACAAGATTTTGCTCTAACACTACGTCAACCGATTGTGCAAACCCCCACCGAAGAATTTGCCCTCGGGCTGAGTATAAATCGGCGGGAAAGTGACGTTGGCTTTTTGGAATCGCTTGTTGGTCGCCGCATCGGATTTCCCCAACCGGGAGCTAATGATGATGGAGAAACTCGCTTATCAATACTGCGGTTTTTTCAAGAGTGGACTCAGCGCAGTAGTCAACAAGTGCTAGCGGCGCGATCGCAATTTAGCTTTGGCTTAGATGTCTTCGATGCTACCAGCAACAACAGCGGACCAGATGGTACCTTTTTTTCCTGGCGAGGACAGGCACAGTGGGTGCGGCTTTTAGCTCGAGATACCATAGTGCTACTCCGTGCAGATGCTCAATTAGCCGACAGACCATTAGTTCCTTTAGAGCAGTTTGGTTTGGGAGGACAACGCACGGTACGCGGCTATCGTCAAGACCTGCTGTTAACAGATAATGCGTTTTTAGCTTCTGCTGAATTAAGGTATCCTATTTTACGAATTCCCGAAGTGGGTGGCATATTACAAATTACTCCATTTGTTGACTATGGAACAGCATCGAATCGGTCTGGAAACCCCAATTTAGAAGTTAGCGACCTCGCTTCTGTAGGAGTAGGATTACTGTGGCAAAGCAATAATTTAACTGCCAGATTTGACTACGGCATTCCTCTTGTATATGTGAGATCACGCAATGATGAAACTTTACAAGAGAAGGGACTATATTTTTCCATCGTTTATACCCAATCATTTTAACAGTTATCAGTTGGGTAGATGGGTAGAGAGCGTATCCCTCACGGGACGCTTTGCGACGAGCGCGAGTATTCGAGTTCTTTTTGCTACTTACTACCTACTAGGCGGCTGATACTTGGTCAATACATTTCGGTGAGTGATGTTCCGTTCTAGGAGATCCCCCAACCCCCTTAAAACAGTACCAGCCGCAGTACCAGCCGCAGTGCGGGCGCTTTGGGGGATTTAAAAGAGCCACCAACGCTTATGCCTACGGCACGTCTCTTGACGAACGGTGCTCTTGGTGGGGGACTGAAACATGCAAAGGATGAAGCTGATAACTGATAACTGATAACTGGTAACTGTTAAAAAGGGGGCAGATAGTTCGCCCCTTTTTAAGGCTTGCTCGGGGGGATCAAGTATTATCCGAAAAGTATTGGGTACTTGGTTGAATCATAACCACCACTATAAAAATGCAATGTTTAACAGCTTATGTCTAGACTTATTCTTCTAGCTGCAATTGCCCAAATTGCAGTTGCTACAAGCCCACTTGTGGCAGCTGATAGCGCCAATTATCCCCACACTCAACAAAGTCAGCCTACCCAAGTAGTACAGCAAAGGGATGCCAGACAACTGTTGCAGCAAGGCTTGCAACTCTACCAGACAGAACAGTTCTCAAGGTCTGTGCAGGTTTTACAACAAGCAGCTAAAACATTTCAAACTCAAGGCGATTTCCTGAATCAAGCCTTGGCATTGAACTATGTTGCATTGGCATATCAGCAGCTTGGACAGTTACCCCAAGCAAACACAGCCATAGCAGAGAGTTTGGAACTGTTACAAAAAAATCGGGGAAATTCTAAAGAATACATAAAAATTCGCGCCCAGACACTTAACAACCAAGGTCAGATTCAACTAGCCGAAGGGAAATCTGAAAAAGCTCTTGCCAGCTGGGAGGAAGCAACCGCCCTTTACGCTAAAAACGGGGATAAGGAAGGGGAGATTGGTAGCAAAATTAACCAAGTTCAGGCACTGCAAGCGTTGGGGCTTTACCGTCGCGCTCGCCTAAACTTAACAGATATAAATAAACTGCTACAGGCGCAACCCGACTCTCTGCTGAAGGCAAACGGACTGTTGAGCTTGGGTAATGCTCTACGAGTCGTGGGAGTTTTAGACCAGACACAACCACAGGAACAGAAACAACCACAGGAACAGAAACAACCACAGCCACAGCAAATAGAAAATTTTGGTTCCAAACAAGCCTTAAAGCAAAGTTTGGCAGTCGCTTCTAAACTAAACTCTGGGGAACTAGTATCACAAATTTACCTGAGTTTGGGGAACACAGCCCAAGCGTTGCGAAGAACTGATGCAGCCCAAGCGTTGCAAAGAACTAATGAAGCGATGGATTATTACCGACAAGCTGCTGCGCCTTCTGCTTCGCCGACAACTCGGCTGGTGGCGCAAATCAATCAACTGCGGTTATCTCTACAAGAGCCACCACAACAACAGCCAAAACAAGTAGCCCAAAATTCTTACCAAAATTTGCAGCAAAGTTTATTGCCTCAAATTCAATCTCAGCTTGACAGCTTACCACCTAGTCGCAAGACGGTTTATGCTAGGATTAACTTCGCCCAAACTCTGGCTTGTCTTAGGCAAAAAACTGAGGCAAGAGGAACGGCAATAAATGGAGTAAATGTAAATTGCCCGAAACAAGAGACATCGGCAGAAAATATCACAACAAACAACATTCCAGAATGGAAGGCGATCGCCCAAATAGTGGTAACAGCTGTTGAGCAAGCCAAAAGTCTGGAAGACAAGCGTGCCGAGGCTTATGCCTTGGGGACTCTGGGGGGACTTTACGAGCAGACTCAGCAGTGGAATGATGCACAAAAACTCACCCAGCAAGCCTCGGCACTAGCTGAAAATATTCCAGCACCGGATATTGGCTATCGTTGGCAGTGGCAGTTGGGTCGTATCCTGAAAAGTAGAGGAGATCAGACAGGGGCGAAAGCAGCATACACCAAAGCTGTTAATAATCTCAAGTCTATACGCGGCGATTTAGTTGCCATGCGTGAGGTGGAATATTCTTTTCAAGAGGAAGTTGAGCCAATCTATCGCGAACTGGTGAGTTTGTTGTTGCAGTCAGGAAACAAGCAACCCAGCCAAGATGACCTTAGCACAGCTAGAAATGTCATAGAATCACTCAAAGTAGCAGAATTAGACAACTTCTTCCGCAGAGCTTGTGTAGACGCAACACCCGTCCAGATTGACCAAATTGATCGCACAGCAGCAGTCATTTATCCAGTGATTTTAGCCGATCGCCTGGAAGTTATCGTCTCCCTGCCTTCCTCCTCAACTAAACAGAAACAGAATCAGAATCAGGACTTACGTCATTACACAAAGATTCTATCCCAAAACGAAGTCGAACAAAAGCTTGAGGATCTGCGGCAAAAATTAGAAACCCGCCAGACTCCAGAGTTTCTGGTTCCGTCCCAAGAAGTTTATCAATGGATCATTCAACCAATTGAATCGGAATTGGAAAAACGCCAAATCAAAAACTTGGTGTTTGTCTTGGATGGTCCGATGCGAAGCATCCCTATGGCGGCGTTGTATGATGGAAAGAGCTATCTTGTCCAGAAATATAACATTGCTCTGACACCAGGTTTAGAGCTATTAAACCCCCAACCTTTTGCACGCACTGAACGGCGAACTATTGCGGGTGGACTCAGCGAAGCTAGGCCAAACTTTCCGGCACTCCCTGCTGTCAAACGCGAACTTAAGGAAATCCAATCAACAGTTCGTCAAAGTGAGGTACTGCTTGATAAGAAATTTACCACCGAAGCTATTAAAGAGGCTGTTAAATCGTTGAATGCACCGGTAGTTCACCTGGCAACTCATGGTCAGTTTAGTTCTAAGGCAGAAGATACCTTCATTTTGACATTTAATGGTCGCGTCAAGGTCAACGAGTTGAGTGACTTACTCAAAACTAGAGCAACCAACCAACGGGGTGCAATTGAGCTACTTGTTCTGAGTGCTTGCTCAACGGCTGCAGGAGACAATCGAGCCGCATTAGGGATTGCTGGAGTTGCTATCCAGGCTGGGGCACGTAGTACATTAGCGTCGCTTTGGGTTGTAGATGATCAAGCAACTGCTGACATCATGGGTGAGTTTTACAAACAGTTAAGCAGACCCGATATCACTAAAGCACAAGCCTTAAAGGATGCTCAACTGTCCTTGTTGAAGAATCCTTCGTACGAGCATCCGTATTATTGGGCACCCTATGTTTTGGTAGGTAACTGGCTATAAAGAGGATTGGGGGTTAGGGATTAGGGACCAAACAATTCAAAAGTCAAAAGTCAAAAGTAAAATTCTTTTTTTGAATTTTGAATTTTGAATTTTGACTTCCCCGAAGGGGTGGTCCCCAATCCCCAGTCCCAAGTCCGGTTAGAAACTTTGCAGAGCATATAAAACTTCTTCTACTGATTGGTATCGCTTTTGGAAGTCAAAGCACACCATTTTGTCTAAAACCCCAGCTAATTCTTGCGTAGTTTCTGCAAAATGTCGCCAAACAAGTTCTGTTGTAGAGCCTCGTTCGAGGTATTTAGCAGGTGTCCCAGTTAAAGCTTGGATAGCAATCATTCCCAAAGCATAGATATCGCTATTGAGCCTTGGCTGTCCCATAAACTGCTCAGGAGGTGCATACCCCACAGTACCCACTGCTACTGTAGGGTTCTCTGTTGGGTGCTGAGGCTGAATTTGTTTGACAGCGCCAAAGTCAATTAGCACAATTCGTTGATCTTTTTCTCGACGCATCAAGTTGCTAGGTTTTATATCTCGATGGATGACACCGTGACTATGAACAAACTCTAATATCTGCAAAACATCATTCAGGAAATCCACCACTTGAGCATCAGAAAAGCGTTTACCGGGAATCAGTTCTTCATTTAAGCAATGCCCTTGAATATACTCTTGTACAAGGTAAAATTGGCTATGTTCTTCAAAATAAGCCATGAGTTGTGGAATCTGCTCGTGTTGACCCAAAACTTCTAAAATTTCTGCTTCACTTTTGAAAAGACGCCTAGCTACATCTAAAAAGACCTCATCTTTACGAGCAGGTTGTAAGTACTTGACCACACATTGAGGATTCCCTGGGCGATGAGTATCTTCAGCCAGATAGGTATAACTAAATCCACCACAACCGAGCAATTCAACGATTTTATAACGCTTATTCAGGATTGCTTGTAGTTGTAACCCATCGCCAATTTCCGCTTGTGTCTGCGTTCCCTGACTTCCACCGTCCCGCAGCAACGCTTGCAATAACGAGATGGTTTCCTTTTGCTCTTGAATCTGAAGGGCAACTTTTTCTTTCTGTTGCTTGTTTTGGAATGCAGTGTAAGCAACAACACCCGCTTCGGCCACAAGAAACCCTAAAATCGGAGATACCACTGGTACCCACCCTGCTTGAGTCAAGATAGCAAAACAGCTTAAAACCAGTAGCCCTACGCAAGCGATCGTTGCTAGCCCCAAAACGAGTGGATGCTGAATGCGCCACGCCACAACTCCACCCACCAAAGTCCAGCCCCACATCCAGAGAATTTCTCCCCACTCAGGGAAAAACCAAAACAGTCGTCTTTTGTTTGAAACCGCATCTAGAATTTCACTCACTACGTGAGCATGGATGACAACTCCAGCCATTTTGCCAGAATTGTTCTGCTTGTTGCCACCGCTATAAGGTGTGACGCGGATATCCTGGGAACTGGGTGCAGTTGTGCCAATCAAGACAATACGGTTTTTGACCAAACTAGGATTGATGCGATCGCTCAGCACATCTGTGAAACTGACTTCTTGAGCAATGCTTTTCCTAGAACCGTAGTTTAGTAATATTTGGAAACCCTGGTCATCAAGATTCCTGTAATTCCCAGAATGAGGTTCTAGAGGTTGAAACACGGTCTTACCGAGTTGCATTCCCTTTTCAGTAAATTTTGGTACAACGTTTAGGTAGTTGATAGCCAGTTGAAATCCAAGGGAAGCTTGGGCTGCACACTTTGACTTGGGATCGGGTGAAGCAATGAGTAGATTCCGCCGAATCACCCCATCTCCATCTTCCAAGAGATCGGCGAATCCTACGGCTTCCGGTGCTACACCCTGTGGAGGTGGTACAGCAGGTTCCCTGTCATCACCAAGTTTGCAAATACTTACAATGCGCGAACTCTGTTTTAGGCGTGTCAGGAGCTTTTTGTGACCAGGCTCCACTGGTACATCACGAAAAAAGTCTAAACCGATAACTTTTGCTTGATATTGCTCTAGCTTGCTCAAGACTGTACTCAAAACATTGCCATTGGGCGATGATTGCTTTAATTTTTGGATGTCATTTTCAGTAAATGCCACAATCAGAAGGCGAGGATCTGGATTCACATCTGCACGCCTTTGCATCATCTGGTCGAAAACTATTAATTCTGGGTGCTCTAGTACTCCCAACTGTTGAGCCGTAACCAGCAACACACCTACAATTGCGCTAGTAAAAACCGCAGGCTGTGTCAGTAGATTTCTTAAACTGGCAAGCATAAGCAATTATCAATTTAATATAGAAAAAATTATTATATTTTTTTGACTGTTATAAATTTCTAACAAAAGTGCGATTGCCTACAGGGTCATAGGAAGATGAGCTTTCCTTCTGTAGAGTTTCCGTGTTTCCATTGTTCCATATCATTATGCATCAATCACAACTCGTCCAATAGGGTAAGAGATGCAAGTCAGAATGTAACCTTCCTGACGTTCACTCTCTTCCAAGCCTTCAGGTTCGCCTTCTAAATCGATTTGTCCGTGTAACTTCAACTTCTTGCAGCTACCACACACTCCAGAACGGCAACTATTGCGAATTTTCAACCCCTGCTGTTCAGCCAAATTGAGAATCGATTCTTCCCCATCACTGCTGACTTCTATTCCCGACCTAGAGAAAAGAACACAACATTGACTGGTGGGAAACCTTGCAGCATCGCTCACACTTGAGTCAGAAACAGTTTCTCGAGGCAAATGTATAAAATTTTGTTTTGAGTTTTGTTTTGAGTTATACTCAACATCACGGTTGACAATATGACTCGAACTGCTCACCACAGTCTGCTTGTGTGTGGAAATAGGAGATTTGGCAGTCTTACGCACAGATCCAAAGCTTTCCTCATGGTAGTTCTGCATTGGATAGCCAAGAGCTTGCAGCATCGCTTTGACATTTTCCATAAAACCGTGCGGACCACAGACATACACACTACGCTCGCGAAAATCGGGTGCAACAACTTGCAGCATGGCTGCATCTAACCTGCCAGTTAAACCAAACCATGTCTGTCCGGGTTCTCTACGAGTCGTGGAAACAGCCACATGAAAATTCCCATGTCGTGCTGACATCAGTTCTAGTTCCTGCCGGAAAATGAAATCACGCGGGGTGCGGGCACTGTGAAAAAATATCATATCACAATCAGAACCAGTGTCACACAGCCACCGGGACATAGACATCATTGGTGTGATACCGATACCTGCGCTTAAAAGCAAAATTTTTGGGAAGGGGTTGGTGAAGCAGGTAAACTTCCCTAGTGGTCCTGAGAGCTTCATTTTACTGCCAACGGTGATATGGTCGTGCAGCCACTGAGAAACTAAACCCTCTGGTTCAGCCAATTGCGAAGCGGAAGAAGGAGGGATACGTTTGATGGTGATTTCTAAGGTATGGGGACGAGAGGGGCTTGATGAAATGGTGTAGGAACGCGAAACCTGTTTGCCATTGATTTCCAGCTTGAGGGTGACAAACTGACCTGGCTTATAAGTAAACAACACCGGAGGTTCTGCCACAAAGCGCAAGGTTTTGACATCATGTGTTTCATCGATAACACTTATGCAGGTCACTGTTAACTCTCCCTTCACCCAGCGTTGCAACTCGCTTGGTTCTAGCATCGCCAGGGGCATATATTTCTTGGCAGAGACAGGAGAAGATAGTGGTACTGCCTGAGAGTTCGGCTGACGAACGCTGAGTTGTTCTCCTTTTTTTTCAACAACTGTTTTGTCTTCTTGTGACCCAATTTGTGAAATCATCAGGACAAACCGACCGATTTGAATCGTGTCGCTTGGGTTGAGGAGATAATCCTGATTAATTTGCACCTTTTCGCCATTAATCCGGGAACCACCCCTGCTACCTAAATCAGCAAAATAATAATTTCCATTTTTCATGGAAACTTTACCATGCATCCGGCTAACTTCAGCACTGTCTAGAACTAAATCGCAGTTCACAAAGCGACCAATCAGGCACTCTTGATTCGGCTTGGTTTCTGGCTTTAAATCTACGTCTTTTAGCTGCTCTGGCGTATTAGGATCTATTAACTTGATTTTAAGCATACTTATATGTATTTAAAAACGTTAATGTTAATAATGAATATAAATTCTCTTTGTATGAAGCAATATACTTATATCCACCCTAGCTCGTGTGACTCGATCAAAAACGCCGCCGTCCAAAGTCCAGGGTGAAAGCATCGGCTTTGAACGGCGGCAATATCTTTAAAGTTGAGTCACAGCTGCAGCTTGCCCTAAACTTTCTTGAAGACGATGACTTACCATTTCTAAGACATTAATTGCAAGTGGTGGATTATGTGAAAGCGCCGCCTCAAAATCTTTTGCCTTGATAGCTAAGACTCGAGTCTTTTCCCCTAGTGCTACGACTGTTACCACATAATAGCTGTGGGTCAGGACTTCGAGTTCACCTATAGTTTGCCCAGGCAAGATAGTCTGATTATTTGCTGTATTGCCTGAGACTACCATTGCCTCGCCATCAATCAGGACTATGAGTTCAACAGCAGTTGCTCCCATTCGGCAAATTTCTTCTTGCCCGTGATATTCCCGCACGCTTGCATTGCGAGCAAGTTCAATCAAGACATTTGCCTTCAGCCCGTGGAAGAAACTGCTGTCATAAAGCCATAACAGCTTTTCTAGAGTTCCTGCTGAGTGGGCGATCGCCTGTTGTGGGGCTTGCATTTGCCATTGCACAAGGATAACCAAGTCGTCTCCACTGCTGAGGCGAATAATTTCTCCCTGTTTGAGTTGCTTTTGCTGGTCGTGAATATTTTCTTTACCAATACGCAGACCATTGCTGCTTCCCAAATCTTTAACACTGACTCCTGTTTCATCTAAATAAAATATCGCATGCTGTCGGGAAACACGGTTATCCAAAATCACAATATCATTCTCGTGTCCTCGTCCGACTTGAATTGTCGGCTGTTGGAAAACCCGTCTTTCTGTGCGTCCCATTGCTTTGATCTGAGCAATCAAAGTCGGTACATGATCAGGCTGCTTCTGGTGCTGACTCTGACCAAGAATGCTTCGAGCTGTTTCTTGTACCAGCGAATCTTTATTTTGCTTAAGATTGAGTATTTGACGAGCATACTGCATACCAATAGCATGATTATGCTGATGCAGCGCATAAAGACTGGCGGCTTGAACTAAGGGATCTAAGTCCTCTAGGAGTTCGACCAAGACTTGATGAACTGCTTCTGAACGAGGTAGACGCATATTCGTTAAAGGATTGGTCACATCCAGAGAATAGCGTTTTTTTTCTGAGCCATGATGAATGGTTGCGTCAATACCAAGTTGCGTTGATATTTGTAGAGGCGGATTGACCTGGTCTTGTTGTCGTAATGAAGCGAGAACTCTTGCATTTAAACGCTTTTGCCAGCTTGGCTGCTCATCGTTCACCTCCAAAATTTCTGCAATCACATTTGCTGCCAGTACCGCTGTTGAGCGAGCAATATTGAGAGCTTCCGGAGATTCTTTTAATAATTCTAAGATCCGCAGTAACTGGGTGGCAATCAGTTTTTTCTTTTCCTGCACTGCTTTTCGCAGCAAAATATAAACAGATGCTTGGGGGTTTCCTACTGAGTTGTACAGGATCTGATCGCGTACTGCCAATTCTTGCAACTGAGCCAAAAGTGTTTCTGCTGTCCGCAGTATTACACCGTTTTGATTAAACATCTCAGCCAAAACTTGTTCCTGTTCATCTACAGTAATGGCATACTCCTGTCTCAATGCCTGGATTTGCTTTTGCTTGCGATCAATTGCCTCTGGTAGGGGTATCCCTTTTTCCACCAGTTTTTGGATCAGCAAATCTAACGCCCGGCGGTAGCTCTCAATACGTAATTTATTTTCGCGGCTGGGTTGCTTTTGCGGAGTGAGTAAGGTTGGATCTTCCACCTCAAGTTCTGCTAAAACAGAGTAATGGTCCTCATCAGTGACGTTCAATTGGTTTCGCAAATCCTTGAGGGCGTGTAAACTTTCTGCATAACTCACATTCCCCTCTTCTAAGGCATCACGCAAAACTCCTTGGTAAACTCGCACTTGGTCTACACGCCTAAAACCAGGCAGGACTTTCGCCAAAACGTACACCTCATCGGGAATTAGGTCTTGCAATGAACGTCCTTCAAGCAACTTAGACCAGTCTACTGCGAGCTTGTTCAACTGTCGGCGCAAATTATTTGCCAGACTTTCACGAGCATAACGCTCTTTGCTACCCGCCAAACTGCGCTCCAGCCATAAGCTACTGACCAGCACACTGAGAATGTTGAACCCGATGATTGCCCAATTTGGCAGTGGGTTTAAAATGGGGCGAATGCCAAAGATAAAAAAGACATTAAACGATACAAAAGTGCACAACACAAAACAGACGTGTAGGACTTGTTCTTCATTGAGGTATTTGTTTTTCTTTTTGAGATAAGCTCTATAAAGTCTTTCTAAAAATTGGCATCCTAAATAACTAGCGGCGCAAAAAACAGCGAGGGTGAGGGGAGCTGCAATGATCTTGGGAATCGGAATTGGGCGATCAAAGATGTAAAATCCCGGTCCGAAGAGTGTGCCTAACGGGTTTTTGTCATACAGCCATCCACCAGAAAAATAGTATTCCCAGTTGCCGGAATATAAGTAAAAGAAGACGTAGTATCCCACCATCAAACCGAAGTAACCGTAAAAGACTAGCTTCTGATCTGGTCTGGTAATTCCCTCCCAATAAGAACGCTCTGCGTCAATATCGATACAAGGAGATTGGCAACTCACACACGCACTCTTCTCGTTACCAGAACTATCAACTGTCCTACAAGTGGACTGGGTGATGCTCTGTGGCGGCTGGAGGTGAGCTTCAGTCCCCAGCAAGCCCCGTCGTCCTGTAAAAAACATTTGTACAGGTGCCATTGGGCAAAAATACTGGCACCAGCTTTTTCCCTTGTAAAGAAAACCCACAGTAATGGCTGAGGCGATCGTAAATAGCAGGAAAAGCCCCATCGCCGTGCGATCGCCATTGACAAACAGGATGCGAATATTCAAGCCCAAGTACAACAAACCAAATTGCAGGAATAGGTAATTGCGACCCAGCCAAGACTCTTTTTCTATACCTGCCAATTCCGAACGAACGCTACCTGTATCTGAGTAAACCGTTTTACGCTTACGTTGGATTCCTAACGCCCGTGGAATCTGGGAGAAGAAATATAATGGACAAATCCGCCGCCAAAATTCATGACCGAACACCAGCAAAATAACGATCGCACTTGGAATAACGAGTGTCCAAAAGATGCGTGCGCCGATACTGTTGGGTTGTTTTAATAAACACGCTCCCTGAACTTTCAAGCAATTTGATGCATCTACGTACTTGTTGGCATCAAGATCAACAGAACCAAGGGAACCACTGAGATTTGTCAACCAAGGTGAGATTGGATCGTAAAATAAAGAGAAGATTAGCATCAGCCAGCCGATAGCAAGCAGCCACCTGATGAAGTGCATCTTTGTTTCTGAAACTTGACTAATCATTGTTTTGGCTTCTATATGTAGCTATGTTGGTACTAATCACCCATCAAAAATGCCCTCTTTGAATGCGCCAACGCTGCCCGGTAGAAATCAATTCAGAGGCGGGAAAGGTGTGAGGGTTTAATATTGTACATATTACGGTTAACTAACCGCAATTTCTCTTACGTGTCAAGTTGCGTTGTGGACAGTAAAGTATAAATCTTTTAATAGTTATTCATGAATATTCCTGAATTTCTACAAATTGTTGCTAAAATTCCATACGAACAAGCCATAGTAAGCTTTGGGAGACATAGCGAGCAAAAGTTTGAGATGCATAATCTCTAAGGGACTCCCCGTATAATACTTATAGCTAATAATATTGTTAGCGAAAAAACGTATGGTGGGGTAAGCTTTTTTTAAGCATCTACCACCAAGGTTTTCACCTTACGAGTGATTCTTATGAAGACCTTTTTACAAGACCGCTCTTTAACAGCAGCCACCTTGACTGCCGCCTTAGGGTTATCGTCTGTCCTCATCGCTTTTACGCCTGCAGAAGCTCGGATAACATTCAAGGCTCCATCTGTAGGAGTACCAGGTAGACGTGTGGCTGGTGCTGCGCGGGACAGTCAATGCTTAGCAGATACAGGTAGTAAGCGTCTGACAGCTATAATGCCTCAGGCGAACGTAGGGTTAACAACAGTAGCAAATCCCGTGTTGCTATTTTATGTTCCTAAAACCTCTACGCAAGCAGGACTAGAACTGGTAATCTTGGACGAGAATAAAAATAATGTTGTAACTAAGCAGTCTTATAAACCGAGTGGCAAAGCTGGAGTTGTCAGTATTCCCCTAACTACGGCGTCACTAGAAGTAGGCAAGCAGTATCGTTGGTCGTTCTCAGTGATTTGCAATCCTAAAGCACGTTCTCATGATCGCGTAGTCGAAGGAGCCATCAAACGCATTCAACCTGAAGCTCAACTGACAACACAGCTCAAAAATGCTAGCCCACAACAAGTTGCCCATGTTTATGCACAAGCTGGAATTTGGCAAGACAGTATTGCTACCCTAGCCAGTTTGCTTACCTCTCGTCCCAATGATCCAGAATTAAAAGCTGATTGGGAAGCATTGTTAAGGACACAGGGTGCAGAATTAGCTGAAGTGGTTAGTGCGCCGTTGCTACAAGGGGAGGAAGCACCACAACTTAAATCGCGGAGGTAGGGGCAATGCGAAGGTGAGACTGTGAGGAACGATGCTGCAAAGCAGCTGCTTTTCGCGTAGCAGCAAATCGAAAAAGCATCATGCTCAGATTACAGACGCGGTTAATCAAAGTGTATTGGTTATTAACCACTGTCTTAAATCTTTGATTAGGCAGGCTTGAATTCTCCTCCTAATACCAATTCCTTAAGTTAGGGTTAGAAACTGTAACTTAATTGTTGGACAAAATTAGACATTAATACCCACATATGTCTAACAAATTTGCTACAGTAGTGTTAACGCGTTCGCGTAGCGTGCCGTAGGCATAAACCAAGCGAAAAAGATTAAGGCTTGAGATCCTGTACAAAACTCTTAAGAGTAATCCTACCTGTAATAAGGCGGTTGAGAAGTCCAGAAACCTTAATAGGATTGAAAATAATGGGATAGAGTAGCAAAGTTTCTCATCTTTCAATGTCAAAAATAATTTACAGATAGGGTAAGTTTTATCCGAATTTAAGCCTGTGGACTGGTGAGTGCCGACACTGCCAGGATGAAACGGGAAGCAATCCGGGCAGTGTCTAACAAAGTTAAACTTTGTAAGCGCGTTGTCCAAGTGTTGTAGAACGGCTACAAATAATTCTCCCCTGCTGTTGTGCTGTTGTACTCCTCTGCTCCCTGCTACCGATTTGTAGCAACCTGAAAGTGAAATGGTATAAAAGGTTGTCGGCGAATTATGAAAACTTCTTATTGTAGGGTGGGCAGTGTCCACCCTACTACGTTATTAGCGGCAACACTATCCTTTACGGCAGCGACATCTCAATAAGAGCGACTAAAACTATAAATCTTTTGTGTGCCCAACTGCTCACAACAAATAGACGAAGGCAATGTCCCTAGGGGGAACGTCTGTCGATCCAATTGCACTTGCAGGTTACTCAAAGGATCAACCCCTGGTGACATCAAAAATTCTAGCTTTTCGATGTCAGGTAAACTAACGAGTTGATCCAAAATTTGACTAATCGCCTGTACGTAAGGATGACCTTTCTGCTGATACCAATCGTGTGTTGCAACGTTCGCTTGGTCGAAACCTAAGTGTACGATTAACGATGGCTTATCAAACAGGGCGATCGCCAAGGGACGTGCTTCTTCCTGTAACAATAAGTCATGACTTTTCGCTAAATGCCGTAGTTTTTCTAAGCGTTCGTAACGTTCCGTCACTGCTTCTGGGTCATCTTGCCAGTTGATCGCTACTGTCACCAGATAAGTCTGCAACAGCATATGACCCAGCTTTTTCGCTTTTGTTGTCAGGTAATAAGAATTGTAGTCGTTTGCTTCAATTAACAACGGCACACGATCCACAACTTCCAACTTGTAGCCTTTTAATCCAGCAATTTTACGGGGATTATTGGTAATCAAGCGAATCTTATGGACTCCCAAATCCATGAGCATTTGCGCTCCCATACCGTAGTCTCGCAAATCAGCGGGGAATCCCAATCGCTCATTCGCCTCTACAGTATCCAATCCCATATCCTGCAACGAGTAAGCCTTCAACTTATTAATTAGCCCAATTCCTCGTCCTTCTTGCCGCAGGTAAACTACAACACCATGTCCAGCATTTTCAATCATTTTCAGTGCTGCTTGTAACTGCATCCGACAGTCGCAGCGTAAAGAACCCAAAGCATCTCCAGTCAGGCATTCGGAATGCATCCGCACCATAACTGGGTTGTCTTCAAATTCAGCAGGATTACCCTTGACAATTGCAACGTGTTCTGTATTGTCTAGAGTGTGGCGGTAAGCGTAGATTTGAAAAAGACCAAACTGGGTGGGTAAATCAGCAACGGTTTCGCGCTTGATCAGGCGATCGTGCTGGAGGCGGTAACTAATTAAGTCCGCGATACTAATAATTTTCAAATTGTGCTGTTTGGCATACGAAATCAACTGGGGTAATCGCGCCATCGAACCGTCAGGGTTTTGAATTTCACAAATGACGCCAGCAGGGTATAATCCAGCCAATCGGGCTAAATCAACAGCAGCTTCTGTATGTCCTGCCCGTTTGAGTACGCCTCCTTCCTTTGCGCGAATGGGGAAAATATGACCGGGACGACGCAAATCTAAAGGCTGTGTTGCTGGGTTAATAGCAACTTGGATCGTCCGGGCGCGATCTTCTGCTGAAATGCCAGTACTTACCCCTAGGTGAGGTCCAGCGTCAATACTCACCGTGAAAGCAGTTTGGTTGGTGTCCGTAATGTTGGTCACCATCAATGGCAAGTCTAATTCATCCAGGCGATCGCCCGTCATTGCCAGACAAATTAGCCCTCGGGCTTCCACTGCCATAAAATTAATGATGTCAGGGGTAGCAAATTGGGCAGCACAAATCAAGTCGCCTTCATTTTCTCGATTTTCGTCATCCACCACCACAATCTGGCGACCAGCTTTCAAGTCAGCCAAGGCGGCGTCAATCGAGTCAAATACAAAGCTTGGGTTTAAGGTGGTGTTAAGCTGCGACACAGAGAATTTCCAGCTACCAAACGTAAATTTTTTTTAATAAATCCTTGTTTTTGATTGTAGCTCTTTTGGAATATTCCAGAAGCATCAGAAGCAAAGATTCGGTAACATACCGATAAATATCTGCGGCTAAAGTAGGATTTATGATCGCTCTTGGCAGTAACAGTGAAACAGCAAGAAGCCTTTAGCGGCAGAATACTGGTAATGACAGTTCTCCAGATTCAAAAAGGATTTCATAGTTATGGGTAATTTGAGACGCGTACCCGTTGGGATTGTTGGCGCGTCAGGCTACGGCGGAGTTCAGTTAGTGCGACTATTGATGGATCATCCAGAAGTCGAACTGGTTTACTTAGGTGGAGAGAGTAGCGCGGGAAAACCGTTGGCGGATCTCTACCCCCATCTAGCTCATATAATTAACCAACAGATTGAGGCTGTTGACCCAGAAACAATTGCAGGGCGTTGTGAGGTAGTTTTTCTGTCTCTGCCAAATGGTCTGGCTTGCAAAATGGCTCCGCAACTCTTGGAAAAAGGATGTAAAGTCCTAGATCTGAGTGCGGACTATCGGTTTAGCGATTTAACAACTTACACAAGCTGGTATGGTGTCCAGAGAACAGATCTGGCAACCGCAGCACAGGCTGTTTATGGATTACCAGAACTGTACCGCGATCGCATTGCAGAAGCACAACTCATAGGCTGTCCTGGTTGCTACCCCACCGCTAGCCTCCTAGCACTTTCACCACTCCTCAAGCAAGGGCTGATCGTCCCAGAAACAGCCATAGTTGATGCCAAGTCAGGCACATCTGGCGGCGGACGTCAAGCGAAAGTCAATATGTTACTTGCCGAGGCAGATAACTCCTTGGGTGCTTACAATGTTGCCCGTCACCGCCATACGCCAGAGATTGAGCAGATTTGCAGTGACTTAGCCGGGCACGAAGTCACCATTCAATTTACACCACACCTAATTCCGATGGTGCGGGGCATCTTAGCAACAGTGTATGCCACGCTACGGGACCCTGGTTTGGTGCGAGATGACTTAATCACCATTTATAGAGCCTTTTACCGTAACTCTCCTTGGGTAACAGTTTGTGACCCAGGCGTTTACCCCCAAACCAAATGGGCAGGCGGTAGTAACCTTTGTTACATAGGCATAGAAGTTGATCCGCGTACTGGTCGGGCGATCGTCATGTCAGCAATCGATAACTTAATCAAAGGGCAGGCAGGTCAAGCCATCCAGTGTCTCAACATTATGATGGGCTGGGATGAGACACTGGGGTTGCCGAAGCTGGGGTTTTATCCGTAATTGGGGATAAGGGGAGATGGGGCTACCATGTACACAAATCTCGCTCAAAACCTCACCCTCGCTTTTTGCTACGCAAAAATCTTTCCCTCTCCTTAATAAGGAGAGGGATGCCCGACAGGGCAGGGTGAGGTTCCGAACGCGAGTGCGTTTCGCACCAGAAGGAATTTTGAGTCATTTCGCTCAAAACCTCACCCTCGCTTTTTGCTACGCAAAAATTTTTCCCTCTCCTTATTAAGGAGAGGGATGCCCGACAGGGCAGGGTGAGGTTCCGAACGCGAGTGCGTCTCGCACCAGAAGGAATCTTGAGTCAATGACAATATATATTGTGGACATTTTTTATGTTTAATTGTCTATGAGCAACTTGCCTCTCAACATCCCCGCAAACCTGAAAGTCTCCGAAGAGCAATTCGTACTCCTCGCTGCTGCGAACCGAGACGTACAGCTAGAACTAACCGCCACAGGAGAATTAATTATTATGCCCCCTACGGGAGGAAATACTCTTAAGCGCAATATAGATATTGAAGGACAACTTTGGTATTGGAACCGCCAATCCAAACTTGGTGTTGCTTTTAACTCTTCAACCGCTTTCCGACTTCCCAATGGTGCAGAACGTTCTCCCGATGCCGCTTGGGTGACTCAAGCCAGATGGGATGCATTAAAACCAGAAGAACAAGACTCCTTTCCACCCATGAGTCCAGATTTTGCGATTGAATTACGTTCCAAAAGTGACAAGATGGAACCGCTACGCAAAAAAATGCAGGAATACATCGATAATGGATTGCGTCTGGGTTGGTTAATTGATACAAAAAATAAAAAAGTAGAAATTTATCGCGCCTTACAGCCAGTGGAAGTGTTGGATAATCCAACAAGTTTATCAGGAGAAGATGTTTTACCTGGGTTTGTTTTAGATTTACAAGTTGTGTTTAGTTAGCAAAAATGTTTTCCTTGCTTATTGGCGATACGTCAATACGGTTCCGTTAGCTTGTTAATGTCAAGGGAGATCCCCCCAACCCCCCTTAAAAAGGGGGGCTTATAACCCTCTTTTACCCCCTTTTTCAGAGTGCCGCAGGCGGGGGGATCTTATCCGAACTGTATTGCCCCTGCTCCCCCTGCTCCCCTTGCTCTTACTTCGGTCCTAGTCCCACAGCACCAGCATAAACAGCGCGATCGCCAAGTTCATCCTCAATTCGTAGCAAACGGTTGTATTTTGCTACCCGTTCGCTGCGACAGAGGGAACCCGTTTTGATTTGACCGGCACGAGTTGCAACTGCTAAATCAGCAATAGTTGTGTCTTCTGTTTCTCCAGAACGATGGCTGATGATTGACCGGAAACCGTTGCGAGTTGCCAAGTCAATTGTTTGTAGCGTTTCTGTCAGCGAACCAATTTGATTAAGTTTAATCAAAATCGCGTTACCAGCTTTGGTCTCAATTCCTTTTTGCAAGCGCGTGACATTGGTGACAAACAAGTCATCCCCGACCAACTGCACGCGGGAACCCAACTTTTGAGTCAGTAACTGCCAATTCTGCCAATCTTCCTCATGCAAGCCATCCTCAATTGACACAATGGGGTATTGGTCAACGAGTTGTCCGAGGTAGTCAACAAACTCAGCAGGAGAGTGAGGTTTGCCGTCGTAGACATACTGCCCATCTTTGTAAAACTCACTTGCAGCAACATCCAACGCCAAAGCCACTTGTTCACCCGGTTTGTACCCAGCCTTCTCAATCGCTGCAACTAGCAATTCTAGCGCCACCTGATTTGACTCAAGATTGGGGGCAAAACCGCCTTCATCCCCCACGCCAGTGAGTAATCCTTTCTCATCCAACACTTTGCTGAGGGTGGCAAACACCTCCGCACCCCAGCGCAACGCCTCCCGGAAAGAAGGTGCGCCAACGGGGACAATCATAAACTCTTGAAAATCGACGTTGTTGGCTGCGTGCGCACCACCGTTAATCAGGTTCATCAACGGCACTGGTAACAAATTCGCTAGTGGACCGCCTAAGTAGCGATAGAGGGGAATTCCCAAGGACTCAGCACCGGCTTTGGCTGCTGCCAGGGAAACCGCTAAAATCGCATTAGCGCCAAGCTGCGATTTATTGGGAGAACCATCCAAGGCAATCATCGTGCGATCTAGTAGTTCCTGGTTGAGGGCATCCAAGTCTATCAATTTTGGAGCAAGTGCTTCTTTAACATTTTGCACCGCCTTGAGTACGCCCTTACCCCCGTAACGCGCCTTATCCTGATCGCGCAGTTCGTGCGCTTCAAAAGTGCCAGTAGACGCACCACTGGGAACCTGCGCCAATCCTACAACACCGTTGACCAAATGCACTTCTGCTTCAACTGTTGGTCTGCCGCGAGAGTCAAGAATTTCGCGGGCGACAATAGCTTCTATGGCAGTGTCAAACATTTGTTCTTCGTCCTTTGTCATTTGTTCTTTGTTCTTCGTCGTTTGTCATTAGTCTTTTGTTAAGGAATAATGACAAATGGTTAACAGTCCAATGGTTAACCCGACAATCTAGCATAGGGCGTTTAAGTGACTCTATAGGCTGAGATTAACGAAGATTTCCAGCGATATGGTTTATGCAAGTTTATGCTCAACAGGAGATTGGTAGAAAAAATATGGGCTTGTGAGGCACAACCCCTCTTGGAAAAGCAGATTTTTGTCTATCAAACCACAGATGGACACAGATGAACACCGATAAATTATCTGTGTCCATCTGTGGTTGCAAATATTAAACGCGGATTTTTGCGACCAGTCGAATGAAATTTTCCTAGGCTAGGCACTGCCCACTATATCTACACCTTGCTTGGTAAGGAATGCCGATTTTACTCTAGTCCCTCAAAAGTTCCTCAAATTTTCCCTCTAGCCTGCAAGTAAATCCTTCCCCAACATAGAGAGAGAAAAACAATGACCCAACAGAAAACTAACCCATACACAGCTTTGATCGAAATTCCCGCCGGATACCTTAACATTATGGGCTATATCGATGAATCAGAGGTGAATGGTCCTGGATGTCGTGCTGTTGTTTGGGTGCAAGGGTGTTTACGGGAGTGCCCTGGTTGTTTTAATACTGAATCTTGGTCATTTGAAATGAATCAACTGATATCCGTTGACAACCTTGCCGAAAAAATTCTCAGCAATCCTCGCAATCAAGGAGTGACATTTTCTGGAGGGGAACCCTTTTGGCAAGCCCCTGCATTGGCTGCTCTTGCACGCAAGGTAAAAGCCGGTGGGTTGAATGTGATGTCTTTTTCTGGTTTTACTTTGGAACAGTTACAATCCCAGTATCCGCCAGCTGGGGCTCAAGACTTATTGGAGCAGTTGGACATCCTGATTGATGGTCCTTACATCCAGTCGCTAGCAATTAACTCACCTGATTCTCCTGTTTCGTCCAGCAATCAAAGGGTTCACGTCTTTAATCCCGGCTTAGAAGACCAGATTACCTGGGCAAGCGACCAAATAGAGGTTCATATTTTCAAAGATGGTAGCCGTCTGATCACTGGCTACCGAGGAGGGTTGGAGTTGTCCGAGGGATAAGCGGGCAGGGGGCAGGGGGCAGGGTAAGCAAAAGAACAATTATGATATGATTCCCCCTCATCCTCCTCATTCGCCTCATCCTCCCAATATGGAGTCGGTTACCAGATTACAATATTGAGCGGAAGCACAAAAAATTAAGCCAAAGGAGATAATTATGCGACTCCTGCACACGATGCTACGGGTAGGTAACCTTGAGGAATCTCTGAAGTTCTACTGTGATCTTTTGGGAATGAAGCTACTGCGTCAAAAAGATTACCCTGGGGGAGAGTTTACTCTGGCTTTTATTGGCTACGGTGACGAAAGTGATCATACGGTGCTAGAACTTACTTATAACTGGGGTGTGGAAAAGTATGACTTGGGCGATGCTTACGGTCACATCGCCATTGGTGTTGATGATATTTATGCCACTTGCGAGAACATCAAAAAACTTGGTGGTAAAGTTGTGCGCGAACCAGGACCCATGAAACACGGTTCTACGGTCATTGCTTTTGTGGAAGACCCAAATGGATATAAGGTAGAACTTATCCAAGTGAGTACTCACAGTTCTAGTGTTAAACAAGAAACTGAACAGCAAATGATTGCTCAGTAAATCTAACTAAAAACATGGGTGTGATGGAGTTCAGCCTAAAGCAATGCCTACGGCAAAGAATTCGTTCTCGAAAATTGTTGGCTAGGAATTTACTCATTTGTGGAATTCTCAGCCAAGTTATCTGCTTTCCAAAAGCAGCGAATTCTTTGCCTTCTCCACAGCAGCCAGAAACTGCTATTGCAATTTCTCATGCCGAGGATGACCCCGGTGATGGCAAGATACTAGACAAATTAGAACAGTTTACTGGCTTAACTGTACCAGCAGAATTTCCAGACGCATCTGTGGTAACGGATGTGGCAAAAGATGAAATGACAGGAGTAACAGATAAACCATTTGTTACATCGCAAGCAGAATCCACGACTTCTGATACAAAGTCCCCATCTGTAAACGAGTCTGGTAATGTTGCTCCAAATGCTGAGACATCACAACAGCAACCTTCGGTAAACGAGTCTGGTAATGTTGCTCCAAATGCTGAGACATCACAACAGCAACCTTCGGTAAACGAGTCTGGTAATGTTGCTCCAAATGCTGAGACATCACAACAGCAACCTTCGGTAAACGAGTCTGGTAATGTTGCTCCAAATGCTGAGACATCACCTCAGCAGCCTTCGGTTTCTGAATTGTCTGATGTTCAACCCACAGACTGGGCTTACCAGGCATTGCGATCGCTCATGGAACGTTATGGTGTCCTCTCTGGTTATCAGGATGGCACCTTTCGTGGTAATCGCCCTGTGTCTCGTTATGAATTTGCTGCTGGCTTGGCGGCTACCTTAGATAAAGTCGATAGCTTGATTGCTAATCGTATTGGGGATCAGTTTATTCAACAAGACTTGATGACTTTACGACGGTTACAAAGAGAATATCGTTCCGCCTTGGATGAATTGCAGCAAAGTGTCAACAGAATTGGCGATCGCGTCCCTCAACTCGAAGCAAACCAATTTTCTACCACAACAAAACTCCAAGGTCAAGCTATTGTTGCTTCAACACAAGGTAGTCATGCAAACGCTACCATAGTCGCCCGCCTACGGTTAAATCTTTTAACAAGCTTCGACAGCAAAGATTTACTCCTGACTCAGCTAGAAGCTGGTAACAATGGCGATGATGCTATTAGTCGAAAACAAAAGAAGAACCTTAACCTGTTAGGAACGACTGGTTTAATCGCCAATGGTGGCGGACTTGATTATGCGGAAGTTGACGATCGTTTGAAACTCAGACGCTTGTACTACTCGTTTCATCCCGTGTCAGATTTGGCTGTGACTGTTGGGGCAAAAATGTCTCCACGCGATTTTATTGACCGTAACAGATACGCTAACAACGAGGCAATTGATTTTAGTTCCAGTTTTTTTCTGAATAACCCTCTGATTGTCCAAAACCAAATTGACCGAAATGGGGGTGCAGGAGTGGCGGTAGCTTGGAATCCAAGCGGTGGTCAATTGACTTTACGTTCTCTTTACATTGCCGCTGATGCAAATCTTGTCAACTCAAACGCCAGCGGTGGCTTATTTAAAGATAGATATCAAGCAAGTGCAGAACTGGAATACTCACTTAGCAATAAGTTTGCATTAAGACTACAATATACTAAAGCTGAAATCAACAACACCGACATTAACGCCTTTGGGGTTAATGCCGAATATGCCCTTAATCGAAACATAGGGATTTTTACTCGCCTGGGATTTGGTAGTTACCAAGGGTTCAACAACGCCATTAACCAGGATTTAGATTTACATCCCTTTAGTTGGGCGGTAGGATTTGGTATTCGTAACCTCCTGCTTCCCGGTACTGTTGGGGGTATCGCCGTTGGTCAACCTTTCATTACTGATGGTTTGGGAAATGCCACTCAGATAAATTATGAGGCATTCTATAATCTGGAGCTAAGCGACAATGTTAGTATTACCCCCACGCTTTCGGTGGTGACAAATGCAGATAACGATAGCTCCAACAACACTATTTGGCAAGGCACCTTCAGAACAGTTATTTCATTTTAGAGTAGGTTTGTAGTAAGCGATCGCAGCGCTTACTACAAATTATCCCCAAATTGCAACCGCAGATACAAGCAGATAGACTTCAATAATGATTCGATATTAATTTGAAACAAATACCATTATCCAAAATCTAAAATCCAAAATCTAAAATCCAAAATCTAAAATCCAAAATTGTAAAGATGCAGCCTACAGATCCAAATAAATTTACTGATAAAGCCTGGGAAGCAATTGTCAAATCACAGGATATTGTCCGAGCGTATCAACAACAGCAACTCGATGTCGAACATTTACTGATTGCTTTATTAGAAGAACCTACTGGGCTAGCAACACGCATCCTCGGTCGTTGTGAAGTTGACGCCTTGCGCTTGCAACAGCAACTAGAAGCATTTACCCAACGTCAGCCCAAAGTAGGTAAAGCCGATCAACTCTACCTCGGTCGTAGTTTAGACACATTGCTAGACCGAGCTGAAGAAGCTCGAGCTAGAATGAAAGATTCCTACATATCTATTGAACACTTACTCTTAGCTTTTGTTGAGGATGAACGCATCGGACGAAAGATATTCAAAAGCGTTAACCTAGACACCGCAAAGCTAGAAGCTAGTATTAAAACCGTTCGTGGTAGTCAAAAGGTGACAGACCAAAACCCAGAATCTCGTTATGAAGCTTTGCAAAAGTTTGGCAGAGACTTGACAGAACAGGCAAAAGCTGGTAAGCTAGACCCCGTTATCGGAAGAGATGATGAGATTCGCCGAGTTATACAGGTATTGTCCCGTCGCAGCAAGAATAACCCTGTACTAATTGGTGAACCTGGGGTAGGTAAGACGGCGATCGCCGAGGCATTGGCACAGCGTATTGTCAATGGTGATGTTCCAGAATCTCTGAAAAATCGCCAACTCATGGCTTTGGATATCGGCAGCTTGATTGCTGGGGCAAAATACCGGGGTGAATTTGAAGACCGCTTGAAATCCGTCCTCAAAGAAGTCACAGAATCGAACGGTCAAATTGTGCTGTTTATTGATGAACTGCACACGGTTGTGGGAACTGGTTCCACCCAACAAGGGGCGATGGATGCAGGGAATTTGCTCAAACCCATGCTGGCGCGGGGAGAACTGCGCTGTATTGGCGCAACCACCTTGGATGAGTACCGCAAATATATTGAAAAAGACGCGGCTTTAGAACGGCGTTTTCAGCAAGTCTTTGTCGATCAGCCGAGTGTGGAAAATACAATTTCCATTCTCCGGGGTTTGAAAGAACGCTACGAAGTCCATCACAATGTTAAAATTTCCGACTCCGCGCTGGTAGCAGCAGCAACACTGTCTGCACGTTATATTTCCGACCGTTTCTTACCAGATAAGGCAATTGACTTGGTCGATGAAGCAGCGGCGCAGTTGAAAATGGAGATTACCTCCAAACCAGCGGAATTGGAAGCCATCGACCGACGGTTGATGCAGCTAGAAATGGAAAAGCTGTCCTTGGCAGGAGAAGAGAAAGCTACAGTTCAGACGAAAGAGCGTTTGCTGCGAATTGAGCAAGAAATTACCAATTTGACGGAAAAACAGCAGGAATTTAATGAGCAGTGGCAAGGTGAAAAGCAGCTATTGGAAGCGATTAGTGCATTAAAGCAAGAAGAAGAAAAGCTGCGGGTGCAAATTGAACAAGCAGAACGCGCCTACGACCTCAACAAAGCTGCACAGTTAAAGTTTGGCAAATTGGAGAGTGTCCTGCACGATCGCGAAGCAAAAGAAGTGCAGTTGCTGGAAATTCAAAGTAAAGGGGAAACCTTGCTACGAGAACAGGTGACAGAAGCAGATATTGCTGAAATTGTCGCTAAATGGACGGGAATTCCTGTAAATCGGCTACTGGAATCTGAACGGCAAAAGTTGCTGCAACTTGAAAATCACCTCCACCAGAAAGTTATTGGACAAGAGGAAGCCGTTTCTGCTGTCTCCGCGGCAATTCGTCGCGCCCGTGCAGGAATGAAAGACCCTGGTCGCCCAATTGGTTCATTCTTGTTTATGGGACCGACGGGAGTCGGTAAAACGGAACTCGCCCGTGCTTTGGCACAGTTTCTCTTTGATTCCGATGACGCCTTGGTGCGTCTGGATATGTCCGAGTATATGGAGAAACACTCGGTTTCCCGCTTGGTGGGTGCGCCTCCAGGGTATGTCGGTTACGAAGAAGGCGGTCAACTTTCCGAGGCGATTCGCCGCCGTCCCTACTCGGTGGTGCTGCTGGATGAAGTGGAAAAAGCTCACCCCGATGTGTTCAATATACTTTTGCAAGTTTTGGATGACGGCAGAATTACTGATTCGCAAGGACGAACGGTTGATTTTCGGAACACTGTGATTGTGATGACCAGTAACATCGGTAGCGAATATATCCTGGATGTGTCTGGTGATGACTCCAAGTATGAAAAAATGCGCACCCGGGTGATGGATGCTTTGCGATCGCACTTCCGCCCCGAATTCCTCAACCGTGTTGATGACATCATTCTCTTCCACACCCTCAACCGCACCGAATTGCGGCAAATCGTCCGCATCCAACTTAAGCGGGTGGAAAATCTTCTACGAGAACAGAAAATCTCATTGGAAATATCATCAGCCGCTTGCGATTACTTGGTGGAAGTGGGTTATGACCCAGTATACGGCGCACGTCCTATCAAACGGGCAATTCAGCGAGAAGTCGAAAACCCCGTCGCTACCAAGTTATTAGAGAATACTTTTGTCCTTGGCGACACGATTGTGATTGACAAGACGGATCACGGTTTGACATTTAGTAAGAAAGTCGTGGTTAAAGTGCCAGCCCAGCCAAATAAGACCTTCTTAATTGAGGCATCCCAAGAGGTGTGAGTAGTCGCAGGGTGTGTGAGGCGCATTGCTTAATTCACATCCTGCATATCCGTGATATAAGCTACATTACTTTAATCTGTATTTTAGGAGGCAAACAACCTTCGCAAACGAATGCCTGCAAAAGATGTATATCATGATGTAGTTGTGCAAGCACTGATAGCGGATGGCTGGACAATTACCGATGACCCCTTGTATTTAGCTTATGGGGGTCGAAATTTGTATGTGGATCTCGGTGCAGAACGTGATACGATAGCTGCTGAAAAAGATTCTCAAAAAATCGCCGTTGAAATTAAGAGTTTTCTCAGCCTTTCGCCAATACGTGACCTTCAGGAGGCAGTGGGACAGTATGATATCTATCGCACTGTACTTTTAGAATTAGAATCAGAACGCTTACTTTATCTGGCAATTCCCCAGCGAGTGTATGAAAGTTTATTTTCAGAACGCTTTGGTCAGTTAATCCTCAATCGGATACAAATTTGCTTAATTGTTTTTGATGAGCAACAAGCGAGGATTGTGCGATGGATAAACTAGCAAAGTATCGTGAAATAGTGCGGAAAGTTATATCCGAATATACCACCCACAAGCCTTATCACGGTCAAATTGATGTTGGAGCTATTATAGATTCCGAACGCGATCGTTACCAAGTCCTACAGGTAGGTTGGGATGGAATCCGTCGCGTACATGGTTGTACGGTGCATATCGACATTATTGGTGATAAAGTTTGGATACAGTATGACGGTAGTTCTTACCCAGTCGCAGAAGCACTCATGGAAGCTGGTATCCCTCGTGAAGACATTGTTTTGGGTTTTCATCCGGAGAATTTACGTCAACATACAGGCTTCGCCATATCTTGAATCACAAACCTGTTGGCTATGGAGTCGCTTGAGAGACGATCGCCCAAAGAGTGGACACCCCGTCCTATGGCGCTTCGCGGCTACTTATGATTGCGCCTATGTAGGGATGAACAATAAAATCCTTATTTAGACAAATCCTACGCGGATACGACCTTTAGCAAATTGGTAGGGAAATCCGAATCGCTGATATCGGGTAATCAATGCTGTAAAGTATGAGCGATCGCCCTTAGACGCACCATAAAATCCTAATGGGTAGAATCCCATATCTGCCCTTTCAGATGAGGGTAGTTATTAACCAACCACCTAAATTAGGCTTTAGGTGTAGATAGGGGTGCTACGGGGTTTTGCCTCAGTTATCATTCAGATACTTGCATTGAAGATTATCAGTTATGCTAGAACAAGGCACAATCAGTATTCATACTGAGAATATTTTCCCGATTATCAAGAAGTCCCTCTACTCCGACCATGAAATCTTCTTGCGGGAACTGGTTTCCAACGCTGTAGATGCTATCCAAAAGTTGAAAATGGTATCTCGCGCTGGAGAGTATTCCGGTGAAATCGGCGAACCGGAAATTCAAATTGCTATAGACAAAGACAAAAAGACCCTCTCAATTACCGACAATGGTATCGGACTAACGGCAGAGGAGGTCAAGAAATACATTAACCAGGTAGCGTTCTCTAGTGCTGAGGAATTTATACATAAGTACGAAGGCAAATCAGACCAACCGATTATCGGTCACTTTGGTCTTGGGTTCTACTCCTCCTTCATGGTGGCACAAAAGGTAGAAATCGATACCTTGTCCTACAAAGAAGGTGCGCAAGCGGTTCACTGGAGTTGCGACGGTTCTCCAGAGTTCACCCTAGAAGATTCTTCTCGTACAACTCGTGGTACTACGATTACCCTGACTCTGCAAGAGGAAGAACAGGAGTATTTAGAAGCAGCACGTATTAAGCAGCTTATTAAAACATACTGCGACTTCATGCCAGTACCCATCAAACTTGATGGCGAGGTGTTAAATAAGCAAAGAGCAGTATGGCGAGAGACTCCTAATAGCCTGAGTCAAGAAGATTATCTAGAGTTTTACCGCTACCTCTATCCTTTCCAAGAAGAGCCGTTGCTTTGGGTGCATCTGAATACTGACTATCCCTTTATCATCAACGGTATTCTGTATTTCCCCAAAATGCGACCGGATGTCGATGTCACCAAGGGGCAAATCAAGCTCTTCTCCAACCAAGTTTTTGTGAGTGACCACTGCGAGGAAATTATCCCACAATTTCTTCTACCCATGCGGGGTGTGATTGATAGCACAGATATCCCCCTCAACGTATCGCGGAGTGCCTTGCAAACTGATCGCACTGTGCGGAAAATTGGTGACTACATTGCCAAGAAAGTGGGCGATCGCCTCAAAGAACTTTACCGCGACAACCGCGAACAATACATCAGCGCTTGGAAAGACTTGGGTACCTTCGTAAAATTCGGCGTTCTCAACGACGAGAAATTCAAAAAACAAGTCGAAGATATCATCGTCTTCCGCAGCACCTATCAACCGAGCAGCACTCCGCAGTCAACGGCTACCCCAGCAGTTGAGGTACAATCTCAAGAGGGGGATGTTTGGCAAGATGTAACTTCAGCAAACGAAGACACTCCAAAATTGCCCTACACAACCCTGAAGGAGTACCTAGAACGCAATAAAGAACGTCACGAAAACCGTGTCTTCTACGCCACCGATGAAGCAGCGCAAGCTCCATACATAGAACTGCACAAAAATCAAGGTTTAGAAGTCCTGTTTCTAGACTCCTTTATTGACACCCACTTCATCAACTTCTTGGAGAGGGAACATCAGGATGTCAAATTTACCCGGGTAGACTCCGACTTAGACAGCACTCTGCTGGATCAAGACAAAGCTGGGGAAATTGTTGATCCCAAGACGAATAAAACCAGAACTGAGGTGATCAAAGAGCTATTTGAGAAAGCCCTCAACAAACCCAAGCTGAATATCCGCACCGAAGCTTTGAAAGCCGACGATCCGCAAGGAACACCGCCTGCAATGGTGCTTTTACCAGAGATTTTGCGCCGCCTGCGGGAAATGAACGCTTTAATGCAGCAGCAAACAGCAGACTTTCCCGAAGACCACATTTTCCTAGTCAATACTGCTCACCCACTGATTCAAAATTTAGCGGATCTGAGTCAAGGTAGTATTATTCAAGGTGATGTTCAATCGCCAAGCGGACAGCTCGTGAACTTGGTTTGCCAACATATATATGATTTGGCGTTGATGTCTCAAAAAGGTTTTGACGCTGAAGGAATGAAATCATTCGTTGAGCGTTCCAATGAGGTACTCACCAAGCTAACCCAAGAGGCTACAAAGTAAAAGAACCATACTCTCTCGTTCCCTGGCTCCGCCGGGGAATGCCTACACTGAGGCTCCCCCTCATCTTAACAGGAGGCAAAGCCTCTGAAAATGCATTGCGGCGGCTCAGCCTAGCAAAAGGATAAATTGCATCCCGCTTGGAAGGCAATTTTATATAATGAGAGATTGTGCTAAAGAAAAAAATAGGAGTTTCAAATAATGTCTCGTCGTTGTGAATTAACAGGCAAAAAGGCAAATAACGCCTTTGCAATTTCCCACTCCCACCGCCGCACCAAGCGTCTTCAGCAAGTGAACCTGCAAACTAAGCGCATTTGGTGGGAAAGTGGAAAGCGTTGGGTCAAACTGCGCATATCTACTAAAGCAATCAAAACCCTACAACTTAAAGGGTTAGAA
Organism: Scytonema sp. HK-05; assembly: GCF_963872035.1. Classification (NCBI taxonomy): domain Bacteria; kingdom Bacillati; phylum Cyanobacteriota; class Cyanophyceae; order Nostocales; family Scytonemataceae; genus Scytonema; species Scytonema sp. HK-05. The sequence goes on along the minus strand of NZ_CAWMYC010000115.1, from coordinate 21,981 downwards.
GCAATGGCGAAAGAAGCTGGAATTAACCTGAATCATTACTAACACTGTAATCTCTCCCCAACCCATCTCCTAGTAGGAGATGGGCTTTGTTATTGTTTCAAATTTTCATTTTCTCTTACGCCTCCCGATTCCAGGGAGGTTTTTATTTACCTAATATTAATTTGTGATTGATACGTTTTATCTAACAAGTGGGTACTATAAGTTGACCATCTGTGTTTATCTCTTGTTTTATCATTATAAAACTTGCCAGGGAAGCAACTATGTCTCACCACTGTCGGATATTAAACAAGATAGATAAAATTTATAGAGAAATTATAAAAAAAAATGTATCTGCAATTAAAAAGCAAATTATTTGGCTGTTAAGGACTTTGTTGGTCACTAAAAGAAGACGACGAGCAAGTGCGAATGCTGGTTTTGTCTTACCGACTGTGGCAATGGTAGCACTCGTAGTTGTGCTACTGACAACTGCTATTTTATTTCGGTCTTTTGAACGTGCAAAAAATGCTAGTAATGTCCGAGTGAATGAGGCTGTTTTAAACGCAGCATCACCAGCCCTTGAAAGAGCAAAAGCAAAAATAGAACAGTTATTTAGAGACCCGAGATTACCAAGCACAACCCCCTCAGACGATTTACTCGCTCAAGTCATCAACAAAAATCTTAACCAGTTCACTTTTGGCGATGAAATACAGTTAAAAATTGTTAAAGAATTTAACGGTAAAACGAATATTCAAGAAGATGAAGAGACTTTAAAAAGTGCTTGGAAATATCCCGTAGATACGGATAATAACAGTAAAATTGATAGTTACACTCTCTATGGCATTTACTTTCGGACTCCAACTACTAACAGAGCCAGAACTGTTTTACAAGCAAGAACACCACCGATGGACGAGAGTAGTTTTAGTACTCAATGTCAGAGCTTGTTTACCACTAGTGGAAACTTGGTCAGTACTCAAGGTTGGTACAAAGTCGGTGATAAGCTAAAAAAAAGCATTTTTGTTTTTACCACAACTGTACCAATTACAGATTTAACAGGGCTAGATACTTCTAAATATGAAAAATTTACAGGTAACAACGGTTTTATAGCTCTAGAATATCAGCAAGACCGAGCAAGAATACCTCTTATTAATAATGCCGTTGTCTATGAAGATGATTTAGAAATTGCTTCGCAAGAAGGTATCAATCTCAATGGTCGCGTCTTCACTAATGGTAATTTGCTAACAAAAGCGGGAAGAAATCCTATTAGGTATTATCTAATCAGTAGTCCTAACTCTTGCTATTTCAAAGAAGAAAACAGCAAGATTATTGTCGCTGGAAATGTAATAGATAGTAGGATTACAGGAACTTATGGGGGTAATAATGTACAGATAGATTTATTTGACCAATCTTATACGCCTAGCAGCATAATTAGAAGTGAATTTATAAATAACACAAATAAAACTGTACCTACATCTGTTTATGGAAATACAGCAGCTTATAACGATGAGGCATATGCAAAACGAATTGACCGGTTAGTGCAAGCAACAAATATTGCATATCTCCCAGATGAGGTTCAACAGCAAATAAACCGAGATTTAGATGCTGACTCCACTTTAAATCCTGATGATGTTCGTAATGAAAAGTTAAGAATTTACTTTAGAAAGCGAACACGCCGCGTTCCATACGCTGAAGTTCCTGAAATCGTATCTGGTGATGAACCTCTTGTCTATGGAAGTTATGACTTTAAGACAAACAGCCCTCTGCAAGGAAGCGGTAACTCACTAAGACCAGTAGATGCATGGATATTTCCTTATGATCCTGCTGATGGAAAAACTGCTACTAATTATGCCAAGATAGACATTAAAGAAAATGGTAGTAAACTTTATCTATCTGCTACAGAACCAGTAGAACAAGCAAAAGCAGGTAGAGAACAAAAAATTGGCGATCGCATATTGGTTGGCAATAATTTACCGCAATTGTGGTTTGACACAACCAAAGACAGATTTGTGAGTTCGCCACAAGGACAGACCATTGTTGGTAAGCAATGGGATGTTGATAAGAATGGAAATAATAGCACTGTCACTCGTGAGCGCTTTTCGCAAGCATATCAATTAGAAGATTTAGGAGCCAACCGAGACGGCTTTTGGGAAAAGTCAGCAGCACAAAAACCTCAAAGTCCTCTGGATATCGTTGGGGGTTTGCGAGTCGTCACCGGTGCAGGAATTTACTTGTCTAGCCGTTATACTCCCAGTGGCGGAACTTCTCAATTTGCTCCTGCAATCACAGATTCAGAAACAGTCTGGGCGGATTCGATGCCAATAGGTGTTACTAGTAAGAGCCAGGGCTTACCTGATGACAATACACCTTATCTACGAATGCGGGCTACAGTGGTGTATCACTACCAAGATTATTCCTACGATCCAAAAATCCCAACCAACTACCAAAGACCAATTGCCTGTATTGCCAGCTACTATGATCCCACAAACGCAACAACACCTAGGAATAGAACACAAGACTTCGGTCTTAATAATCTTCCAGATATTAGTTTAAGAGATACAAAATTAACTAACCCCAATAGAAATTTAACTGGGCTACCCAATATTATTAATAATCCAGGAAATTCTATTAATGGTGTCGTTTATTCGGCTTTGTCTTTGTCAACCACAGGTTATCAAGAACCACTTAAGTACCAAGCAAAGCTGAAATACCCTAACGGACGACCAGTAAATAAACCACTTCAAAATGCTTTGAAAAAAATCACAGATAGCAAGCCTCTTAGCCTTGCAGATCAATCAGCAGTTGATTCTGCCATGTGCGCCTTGAAAATATGGGATGGCTCTATTGGCGCTCCTACTGATACCGTCATTCCTCATGGCGCTATCATGGAAACCGCTCTTCTGGATGCAAGGGATATTAAAGAAATTGACAAACCTGCATCAACTGCAAGAAGCTCCGATTTAGATGTTGAACTGCCTCAGACTCTAGAAATTCGTGCCACTATTTTGGATCTAGATTTGTTACGAAGAAAATCAAAAACTAATGGAGACTTTCTATTTCCAAATAGTGGGATTATTTACGCCACTCGTGATGATGCACTACCCGACAAAAGTGAATTAAACAATTTAGATGTTAGTGCTACTGACTTCAAATTAGACCCAACTCGGCGACCTAATGCCATCGTGCTAATTAATGGCAGGGACTTAAGCCGTAACACTACCTACAAGCCAGAAGAGAAGGGACTCATTTTGGTATCTAATCTGCCAGTTTACATCAAAGGGGATTTCAACCTTCACACGCAAGAAGAGTTTCTAGACAACTCCTTAAAAAGAGAAAAAGATTGGAGTAATAAATTTTATGCACGTCAATCACTGAATCCCAACTTTGGCTGTCGCCCAGGTCAATTTACTGATTGCAACGTTGGTGAAACTTGGCGTTCAGCAGTAGTTATTGCTGATGCAATTACAGTTTTATCTAAAAATTTCCGCTTCAGTTTCCGTGACGAGAAACCATACAACATACAGATCGCCACAGAAGACACAGAAACAAACCTCATATTCGCTCAAGGTAACACACCAGGACGCCCTAATAAAACAAATGGTGGTTTAGAAAATTTTGTGCGTTACTTAGAACGCTGGGAAGGCAAAAGTCACACAGTCGCTGGTTCTTTCATCCAGTTTAAACACAGTAACTATGCCATAGCTCCTTCTGATAATGACACTACGCCTAACCGTTTCTGGAGTTATGATGTAGCGTTGCTAAGTCAGCCACCTGACTTATTTACTCAACGCTTCAGTACACCATCCACAAAACAGCCGAGTGAGTTTTACAGGGAAGTCGGGCGAGACGATGCTTGGGTGAAAACTTTGCTATGTGCTCAAGAAGCTAATGGTAACTATGCTATCAGTTCCGACCAGCGCGGTACATGCCCTTGATTTGATTGAGTTCCTCTTCTGTAAGAAGCTTACATCTGATTGCTAAAATATGATTCATCAAAAGCAACAACCATTCATCCAATCCAGTCAGTCAGGTTTTACCATTATTGAGTCATTGGTAGCAATCGTTGTTGTTGGCATTTTACTAGCAGCGATCGCTCCTGTCATTGTCTTATCTGTCGCCACACGTGTGCAAGCAAGGCGCGTTGAGTTGGCAACTGACGCTGCTAAAACTTATATTGATGGCGTTAGATCAAGAACAATTCCACCTCCTCCTATCACCGACACTACTGACAGCTCAGGAAATTACCCTGCTCCTACAGTAGGAAATTTGACCTGTAACACCGCAAATACTTACTGCTCGGCACCAGCAACTAATTTATACTGTGTCGATGGTGATGCTGATGGAAGTGGCTGTACAATTAGCAGCGTCAGAGACTTAGTTATTCAAGCTTTTCGGCGTAACATAAGCTCTACTGCTCCTCAAGACGACTACGAGTTAGGAATACGTATCTACAGGGCAGATGGGTTTGCTAGTGACGGCACAAACCTACTAGAAAAAGCACCAAATAAACAATTGATTTTTACTGGAAGAGTGGGCGATCGCAAAGCGCCTTTACTAGAAACAACTACAGAAATATCAAGTAAAGTAACGACATTTAGTGATTTCTGTGCGCGTCTGAAACCGACCGCCAGTAATCCTAATCCTCAATCTAATTGCTAAATTTACACAAATTTTCTCGGCAAATCAATCTTATGAGTCCGCTCAAATGGCTTTTCATGAAGCTGTTAAAACTCTTTAGGGTGAAACAGAAATATGATGGCTTTACCTTAGTTGAGTTACTGGTAGGTATCGTCATCGCTACCCTTGTTGTCACACCTTTGCTAGGATTTATGCTCAATATTATGACAACTGACCGACAAGAGCAAGCCAAGGCAACCACTGAGCAAGAAATTAAAGCAGCACTTGATTATATTGCACGAGACTTGCAGCAGGCAATCTATATATATGATGCTGAGGGTATTCAGGCAATTAGACAGCAACTACCAAAATACGATGATAAAGATAAAAATAATTTCTTTCCTGTTCTTGTATTTTGGAAGCGGCAGTTTGTTTCCGATGGACTTATTATTTATAGTTCTAAAAATAGACAACTGAAAGATGATACCTTCGTCTACTCTTTAGTTGCCTATTATTTAATTAAAGATGATGATAAAGACTCTGTATGGTCTAAAGCTGCTCGAATTGGTAGATTTAAAATAAGCAATGGCTATGAATTGACTGAAACCAGTGATAAAAAAATTCAACGAGACAAAGGTTTTCAGATGTTTAACCTGCAAAATTTAGGTAATCTGAAAAGTAAGATGAATCAATGGACAAAAAGGAGTGGCGAGTCTTACACACAAGATATTGTACCTTTAGTTGATTACATTGATAAAACTCTAATAAACAATGATACAAATCCAGCACCTCCTAATTGCAAAATAGGTCAACAGGTGCCAATTTTTTCGGAGAGTGGAGATTCTGTTGCCACTATTCTGGTAAAAAGCCGAGGTTTTTACGTTTGTGTAGATTCACAAAACGTTGTCGCAGAAATTTATTTGCGTGGTAATGCTCTTGCTCGTCTTCAAAACAATAATATAAATTTCAATGGCAGTAATAAAACATATTTTCCTCAAGCAAGCACACGAGTCCAAGGAAATCGATTCTTATTTACGAATTAATAATCGTTCTAGCAGTGGCTTCACGCTGCTAGAGGTTTTGGTGACTATTATAATCATTGGTATCTTAGCTGCTATCACAGTTCCAAGTTGGCTAGGTTTTGTTAATACTGTGCGCCTCAACACTGCACAACAAGAAGTTTATCTTGCTATGCGCCAGGCTCAAAGCCAAGCCATCAAAAACAAATTAACCTGGCAAGTTAGTTTTCGCGAAGAAAATGGCATTGTACAATGGGCGGTTCATTCTGAAAGAATAAAGCCATCTATCTGGAATAGCTTAGATCCAAATGTGCGCTTAGATACGGAAACAACCTTAGAACAGTCAAAGGATGGCTTTAGGCAAATCCAATTTGATGATAGAGGTAATATTAGGAAACTGCCGTTGGGACGAATAACTTTATCTAGTAAGTCTGGTGGTAAAGCTAAGCGTTGCGTCTATATTTCTACAATTTTAGGCGCAATGCGAACCGCAAAAGAACAGGATACACCTGACAAAGAAGGTAAATATTGCTATTAATATATTTCTGGTTAATTTAAATAAGGTATCCTGTGCTAAATCTACCAGAAACAGCAAAACAGCATCTCATTATTTTCACCCGCTATCCAGAACCAGGTAAAACGAAAACCCGACTCATACCTGCTTTGGGAACTGAAGGCGCGGCAAATCTTCAGCGTCAAATGACGGAACACACCTTATCTCAAGTGAAACAGTTGCAAAAGACTTCTGCCATCTCTTTTGAGGTGCGGTTTGCGGGCGGTCATTTGCAACTGATGCAAGACTGGCTGGGATATGACATCGCTTACCAACCTCAAGGTGAGGGAGATTTGGGTTCGCGGATGGCACAATCTTTCTACAATGCTTTTCAATCAGGTGCAGAAAAAGTCCTGACTATCGGTACTGACTGCCCTGATGTCAATGACCAAATTTTAGCAGAAGCTTTTGAGCAACTTCAGCAGTGCGACCTTGTACTTGGTCCAGCGGTAGACGGTGGCTATTACTTGATTGGTTTGCAGCGTTCCGTCCCAGAATTATTTATCAATATAGATTGGGGAACCTCTCAAGTATTGCAACAGACTATAGATACTGCCCAGACGCTTAATTTATTGGTAAATTACTTGCCTTTGTTGGCTGATATTGATCGTCCGGAGGATTTGCCAATTTGGGAAAAGCTTCTCGGACTTACGCACTAAACTTGTGTGTGGTAGCTGGGTGTGTAATCATTTCTTTGCTCACACCCTACCTCATACAGGATAAAAATGCATACGAAACCCCTCTAATGGAGTATTTACTACGGCTATCAATGGTGTCAATCTATATCTGGTATTTTCTAACACAAGGATTTCCGGAAGACAAGCTAGAATACAGATGCTACCGTGGTGTAGCTCAACCAAAAGGGTAGAAAATATATCACCCAAAAAAGAATCTTGGAATCATAAACAATAGATAGCGTCATGGAAACAATATTCCAGTACCTTTATATAGAATATTCACTCTGATTAACTACGAGACAAAAAACTATGAATAACCGTTTTGCTGCTGCGATCGCCGCCCGTACACTTAAAGTAATTGGCGTAATCTTAATATTGTCCTTTTTGATTGACTTTATCATTCTCAGCCTTGACTTCAGCCCTACCGATAAACAGTTGCAACTTAGATGGGCAGCAAGTATGGTTGAGCGGGGAGTCGTGCCATTGGTTGGCTTAGGTATGCTATTGGCTGGGTATTGGATTGACAGTTTTGATGATGGCAATCAATCCCAGCCCCTAGACTTTAGAATGCCGGCTCTGATCATATCAAGTATCTTGGGGTTACTCTTTTTGATTATTGCTCCTGTCCACGCTATGAATGTTATTAACCAAAGAACTCAAGTGGTGGACCAAATCAGCAAAGATGCGCAAGTAGCAGAAAACCAATTGAAAACCCAGCTCAACCAAGTGCAAGCTCAACTGGGTAATGATCAAGTCAAAGCAGCTGTAGAAAAGCAGAGAGCTCAAGTCAAAACTCAGTACAGTGAACTGCTTCAAGATGAGCAGCGTTACAACCAAGCACTGAATAACCCAAATGTTCCCCAAGCTACAAAAGATTTACTTAAGAAGTTTAAGGCAAATCCTCAGGAGCTTGACAAATTTATCGCCCAACAAACAGATCCACAGCAACTTGCCAATCAAAGACTAGCCCAAATTCGCACTCGCCGGGAAGAACTGGAAAAACAAGCTCAAGAAAATTGGAAGCCTGGTTTAAGGATTGTCGTGAATAGTTTGCTGTTGTCTGTTGCTTACATCATTATCGGCTGGTCAGGATTAAGAAGTATGGGTGCTTTCCAAAGTGCAAAACCCAAAGTACCTGCACGCTAGTTCATTATCCTCAAAGGCAGTACGACGCAGTGAAGTACCCCATCTTGCATTCGGCTGAAGATGGGGCTTCCCAAATTCAGATTTAGAACAAGGACGGTCTTATTCGTCTTCGGAGTTTCCCGTCTCAACCGCCGTTGCCTCTCCATACCCGTGTATAGTTTGGTCTTACACAGCGTCCACAGGCAGCCGCCCGCCTCCCGCAGGCAGTAATTGTTCTCTCGTACATCCCTGTGTGGCTTATCTTTTACAGCCTATGGGCTAACCAGTGACCGGGATCTTTCCCCTTTTCTCTCGCTCTTATTCTTGGTAAGCGTATGACCACTACTGTGACCGTTTGTTATGAGTCGAGTGGGTGGGTCGCAACCAGTACTATAATAGTATCAAAATAGTACTAATGTCAACATGAAGGCACTCAACGTTCGGTTTTCTGATAAAGAACACAAAGACTTACAACAAGCGAGCCAGCAATTAGAACGTTCTATCAATGAATTGGTTCGTGAAGCCGTCAGAGAGTACTTGCTAAAATTGGGGGCATCGAACCCCCAATTTTAGCCCGCTATCCATCTCCACCGCATGGCGGATGGAGAATTTCGCGGAATTCGTTAAAAATTTAACGCAGCTCATACTGCCACTTTGACTCATTCCTTGATGAAAATCATTTCGTATCTCTTGCAGGTATTCACGATAAAAAAGTATAATCTGGCACAAGAGAACTTATATGACTAACGTTGGGAATGTTTTCAATTTACATATTGACTTATAACGAAGAAATAGATATTGCGGCTTGTATTGAGTCGGCGATGCTATCGGATGACATTATTGTTGTGGACTCATGTAGTAGCGATCGCACCGTCGAAATCGCCAGTCGCTACCCAGTTCGGGTCGTTCAGCACCCTTTTGAAAGCCACGGTCGTCAGCGTACTTGGATGCTAGAAAATATACCACCCAAGCATGAATGGGTTTACATTCTAGAAGCTGACGAACGCATGACGCCAGAACTGTTCGCAGAATGTGAAAAAGCAAGTCAGAATCCAGACTACATCGGTTACTACGTCGCTGAACGAGTGATTTTCATGAATAGTTGGATTCGCCGCAGTACCCAGTATCCCCGTTACCAATTGCGCCTTTTCCGCCACGGTAAAGTTTGGTTTACAGACTACGGTCACACAGAACGAGAAGTTTGTGACGGTTCAACAGGCTTTTTAAAAGAAACATATCCCCATTACACTTCTAGCAAGGGTTTAAGCCGCTGGATTGAAAAGCACAATCGTTACTCCACAGATGAAGCCAAAGAAACTCTGCATCAATTAGAGAATGGAACAGTCAGCTGGCGCAGCTTATTTTTTGGCAAGTCAGAAGTCGAACGACGCCGCGCTTTAAAAGATTTGTCCTTACGCTTACCAGCCAGACCACTCACACGTTTTTTGTATATGTATTTTCTTTTAGGCGGCTGCTTAGACGGACGCGCTGGTTTTGCTTGGTGTACCTTGCAAGCTTTCTACGAATACCTGATTCTGCTAAAAGTTTGGGAAATGAAGCATATCCCTGCACCCAACTTGGATGCAAAAGTACCTGCAAGCGAAGCTACGCATTTAATCTCAAATTCTGTTGATTAGTGATAGCCAAAATTTTCTTCAACTGACCATACAAAAAAAGTGCGCGTATGGTGGCTAAGCCTCTGGCAAAAGTTAATTTGATGAAAATGAAACCACAGATTAACAAAGATGATTTACCTGTGTGCATCTGTGTTAATCTGTGTCCATCTGTGGTTTCAAATATCATGTTATGGCTTTTGTAAGAGTTGATTTATAAAGTAAATCTTAAGCAGGGTGCCTTACGGCTTTGCTATCACGCACCATGTTATATGCCGGTGCGTTAGGCGCTTTTCATATGTTTTTCGTTACAAATCACATCGAAACGGTGCGCCTAACACACCCTACAAGAATTTTATTTTTACTGATACCCAAATCATAACTTTTTATTCTTTTTTTCGGTTAAAGAAACACTGCCAATTCCTTGAAGAATCCCACGACCAATCAAACCTATACCACGTCCAATAACTTGCGTCAGAACAAAAACAACACCACTTCCTAAAAAAGATAATAATGATTGTACCCGAGGAGCGATCGCATCACGAAATTCTATCGCTAGGGTGATCACTAGCGGGATACCAGAAAGTTGAGCTAACTCTTGTCCACGCGGCGCATAAATGGAAATTGTGGCAATACCACGAGGTGCAAAAACAAATAGCTCATAGCGGCTTTCAAAAATTGCCTGAGGCTCATTGACATAATTCCTCAGGCGATATCTCCACGACAAATTATTTCTAAACCGTTCGATTTCCCGCGTAGAAATCAATTGGCGATCATAAAAACCTTGTTTAATTTCTTCGACATCAGCTAAAGAGTTGAGCAGCGGTTGTACTACACCATTTGCTATCTGAATCAACAAATTCTCTAGCAGCATTTCTGCGTACTCTTTTGCTTCAGAGCCACCTGCTGGATATGAGGCATTGTCAATATGCAAATCTGTTTGAAATAACAGATAAGAAAATAACTCCTCTACGAGAGGAATTTTCTGAAAAATCTCTACTTGCACAATTGCAGAACTTTGCAGTAGAAAATTAACGATTTCTAAATTGTTATTGCCAACTCTTACCCTTGTAAATTTTCCAAAAAACTCTGTAGTTGCAGCTTCCCAAGCATCAATAAGTAAGGTATTTTTTATTTCGGATAATTGGTTGATTTCTACCCGAGAAGCTCGTATTTCATCTAGGGTATCAGCAACTTTTTGGAGAACAAGATAAAGTAAATCACGTTTTTTGTCTTCACGTAAAATATCAATTTCCAGAGGGGTAGCTGTCAAGTTTTGTAAAGGAAGCTGAAGTTTGGTAATACAAGATGCAAATAATGCCGCTTGCAGCGATCGCGGGCTGAGTAGAGAAGGAGTATTTTGCTTGTTTGGTGAGTCAGATTTGGAAATAGAAGTACTGAGTGCGGGATTTGCAGGAGGCTGCAATTGTGCAGACGCGAAATTATTCCCTCCAGGAACGCTACGCCAACGTGGTACCTCCCGCCTTTCCACTGCTGAAGCTAATAATCGATTCAGCAGCCAACGAGCTGCTAGCAATTCTCGTCTTTGCCCAGCTAAAACTGCTTTATCAAGTAAAGGTAAGCCGGGGACTTGTAATTGTGCCGTCACTTCTGCCAAGGTGGCGTCAATGTAACCAATTCCTGATAAGCGTAGATGCTTCCGCAGTTGAGCGAAAGGAAGTCGAGAAGAGGCGGAGAGGTTTTCAATAACATTCCCCGCATTTGGGCGTCTTTGCATCCCCGTGTCCTCTTTTCCCATCTGCCCATCCCAGTATGAGCCACCTGCTACTATCTCGTGCATGGCGGTAACTAATTCAGAAACAGGCGTACCTTTGGGACAGTAACCATTAACCCCAGCAGCTCTTGCTGCTAAAAGCAGCCCTTGTTCTTGGGGAGAACTCAGGAGCAATAATGGCAGATTGGGGTACTGGGTTTTCAAATGGCGACAAAGTTGTAAACCGAGCTGCTGGCTAGAGAGAGAGCGACCATTCCCCAATTCCAAAACCACTAAATTAACTTGGTTAGGGTTTTGTTGTGCTTTGGCTAAAATCTGCAATGCAGCAGTATCTGTTTGAGCCTCCGATACCACTTGTACATTAGGAAATTCTTCCAAAGCCACTCGTAGCCCTAGCCGGAAGATGGGGTCCTGGTCTACTAACAATAGTTTTAAAGGGCGATCGCTCATAATCAGCTTAAAAACGCAGGCTTTTTTTTCCTTTGGTAACAAATAAGCTTGACAAATTAGCTTTGTTACCTCATTAGGAGTTGTTTCCGTAAACAGATAAATGAATCATAATTGCCATAGGCAGGCATTTACCCTTTAATTCAATGACTTTGAGTATTCGGCACACCTTAGCAGAACACTACATTGAAATACCGCAAATAAGAGAGTTTTCACCAGGGGAGATAGCAGGCTTGGCATTCCGTATTATTCAGGATATGGAAGTCAAAAGCCTTATGCCTTTTGATATTTGTACCTTAGCAGAAATTTTAGCTTAACCCGCGAGAAGCCCCACCTCCTACCCTTCAGGAGGTGTGGAAGGAAAGAGGGGACAAAAACGAGGTACACCCGACGCATTGTCCCCCTAAGATAGGCCAGCCAATGTGAAGGTTGATCTGTGGGTGATGACGAGTATTCGTAGTAATAAGGCTGGACTATTTTCGCGCGTGTAGTACCCCCGCCCCGACCTATGTTGACCGTCGATCAGCGCGGGAGAGAGGGCAACGGAAAGGAGTTTTTGTCTATCTCCGGCATGGGCAACGAGTCAATGAAGTCCTCAAGATTTGAGTCATGGTTTTATCTTTCCAGGCTGAGTATAAACGCAGCTTATTTAATTTGCGTTCCGAAATTCTTAAATTTAATGCTTTATTTTTCATAAATGCCTATACAACGCCTTCGCGTCAGGGCAAAAGGATACAAGCAATTTTTCTTCACCAACTGCTGAAATTTCAATCTCTCAGCCAACATAAAATTTTCCTGACCAGTCGGTCAACAGCATTGCAAAATATCGCCCAAGAACTCCCACAGCAATTAAAACGAATTGCTATCGAGCCGTGGGATAAGCAAGAGTTGAAACAATGGTTTCAGCAGTGGGCAAAAGTGCAATCTTTGCCCATATCTCAAAATTTCTTTATATTCTTAAAACAGGCAGGGGTATTTTCCGCAAAATCTAAGCTCCCGGAAATCTCCGCTCTTGTCCGCCAACCTTTTATGCTCTATTTGTTAAGTGTTCTGCACCGTGATGAACTGCTACATAAGGAAATATTGCAGTTCACAGCTAGAAATCAGCACACTAGAAATGCCTCTTTGCTGTGGGAAATTTACCATCGCCTGAGTCGATGGCTGTTAGGTTATGCTCAAACTGGTAGCATCAAAACAATGCTTATGCGGTGGGGAGTGGCTCATATTCACCGCACGCAAGAAGCGATGGGCACTCGCGCAGGCGCAGCCAACGCGAGTGCGTGCCCTCTGGACTCAGCCAGAGAAAAGCGCCATCGCCGAATCCCGTCAGCAGCGCAACTGATTACAACCATCATTTGCTTTCTTGTGAGTTACGGTAACCGTAAAAGTTAATACTGTAGTCAGTAATCCGCACCCCTGTTTGTTCTTCAACTTGGCGGAGAAATTCTTCTGGTAGTTCTAGGTGAACATCCAAGATTTGATTTGTATCCAAACAGTTAACATGACTGTGGGAATCACTAATATTGCCGTATAAACGTCCATCACAGCGTTCAATACATTCAATGATGCCCTGACTGGATAACGCTTCTAAATTTTGATAAACAGAAGTATGTCCGATCTCTTTGCCTTGCTGGTTCAGGCGATCATAAATCTCTCTAGCGGAAAGATGCTCTCTTGCGTCCCAAAGCAGTTCCAGAATAAAGCGGCGCTGACGACTCACGCGCATACCTAGTGCCTGACACTGCTCAAGAGCATCTTCCAGTGAACGAATTGGTTTTGTAGATATCTCTTGCTTTTGCATATTTTATAAGTTTCTTAACTTATGGGCTAATTTTCCCTTTTGAATGTTTGTTTGTTATTTTATATATCCAAAGGTTTTGCACCCTACACGTTCCGCTTTGGCTGTGTTTTTGCTTTTTTGCTTGGGGAAATCACAGGTTGGTGTAAGGGGTGGTTATGATTTTTTACTGCTCTCACACACTCTCTTCTAAAACAAACTCATTACAACTTTAGCTTAAAATGGTTGCCAACGTCTACCTGAAGGCTTTTGTCTTGTCAAGAGCCACGATTTATGATTCATTTGCTTTTAGTTAGGAGCCTTGAGTTATTCCCCCCATGACTCCCCAGTTCCACAAGCCTTGAGTGCTTAGCCCTGGTTCCAAGCATACGTGCCGACTGATTTTGTGATTTGTATGCAGGAAAAGAGTAGTATGAATTGTCGAGGCTATTTTTTGACTCGATGACAATCACCATCGCAATCAATACTGACCACATTAACTCCTTGGATCTGTCCCCTGTAGTCACAGAGATTAAAAAACTGTTGCAAGAGGGGACGATCGCATCCGAAGAGCAGCAGCTGCGTTTTGATATAGATTATGTCTTGGAACCAGGCGATCCACGGGAACTGTCAGAAATCCCAGAAGTGCGCCTGTGGTTCATCCGCCTGGATACTCGCTATCCCTGGTTGCCATTTCTACTAGATTGGAAGGCTGGGGAATTCGCTCGTTATGCAGCTATGCTCGTACCCCACCAGTTCAGCACCAGAGAAGGTATTCAGTATAATCCTGAAGCTTTAGAAATCTTTTTGATGCACAAGCTGTTTGTTTTAAACGACTGGTTACAACAGCAAGGCATTCCAAGTAAATCTCGCCTCCAGTCGATGGCGCAACTTCTGGGTTATGAGTTAGATGATGCCTTATTTGAGATGTTTTGAAAAGGTAAGTAGATAAGTAGAAATAAACAGAACTCACGTTAAAAAAGGTAAAAGCCTCTCAAACCTTTACCAATAAACGCCAGATACCTACCTGGGGAAACCTTCATCAAGTACTGGCTTTTAATGACTAATGACTGCTGACTGCCAAAACTTGTTAACTTTATTTGTACCGACCTACTTAATTGGTAATAGTTATTAGTTAGTGGTAAGTGGTGCTTCTTGTGTAGAGACGCTTTCATGAGAGCGCCTCTACACAACCAACAATATACAGACGCGCCATGGCGCGTCTCTAATTACCAATTTTTCAACTTAATATCACTTAATACGGCATATAAGTTTTAATGCTGTACTAAAAGCGTATTCAACTGCTTTCGATTTACTCGGTAATGCCGCCTTCCAGATACGATAATCATTATATTCAAGAATCAAATTTGCCATCTCATCAATTTTGGTCTTTTTTAGGACATCGTATTGAGCCGATTCAAAATCTCTCAGGAACCCACCATTTTCCAATACTTCTTGTCCAGCTTTAATAAAGCCATTCAAAACGGCTTTCATGTATTCTCTACCAGCACGTTCTGCAAACACAGGAGATGATTTTAACGCCTGAAATTCTTCTAACAGAAGGTTGGCGATTTTTCTTCCTTCTAGAGTATTCCAATCACAGGGTAGTTGAACATCCAGATATTCATCTTCGACGTATTGATATTTAAGATACTCCTTTATATCTACAGCGACTTGAACTATTTTGTAACCAGCAAACAATTGCTTTAAAGAATTTGCACTTGTATCAATACATGAGTCAGGGAAAACTTTTTCCTCACCTTCTGGACATTCATAGACAAGATACGTCCAAATTCCTCCTGAATTACCAACATCGGAACTTTCAGCTTGGTAGAAGGTCATTGTTCCATCTTCTTCACACCTAAAATATGCACTTTCTACATCTGTTAACGTACAGTGATGCATATTTTTTGAAAAGCGCATGAGCGTTCTAAAAATGCCAGTAATGTGGTGAGGTTGGCTTTCTACTTGGATGTAACGTTTTCCACTGCTCACAAAGCTATGTAATCGAATCGCCATCTGTTTTTCCTTATAATCTTTCTTCACATTCTTTTTTTGATGCACCAGCCTGACAGCAAGAGGGAAGTGAAGGAACACATAATATGGCGTGCTAGATCCAGCCGTAAGCTATTCACACCTAATAATAATGGCAACAAGTAGCTGCCAAGTAGCCGAGAATCCTCAGCCTGCTGCACTGAGGTTACTAATCTTTGTTCTAACGTAAATTTTTAGTTGCAGTTGATCAGTTTGGTAACAAAGCTTTAAACTCCCTGTTTCTTTGATTTTCAAGAGCTATTGTCAAGTTTTCTATTCAATAACTCAGTGTTACCTTCAAAAATTAGGCTCGAAGTTGCGCCCAAGCTTAACTTCCAACCTATACCTAATTATCATAGGACACAACTAATGTGTAGTAGGCTACACATAGTGATTTGTTATTTACAAAATTTTACATAAAAGTTTGATTTATATTAGCCTTTAGCAAAAAATCTTTTTTTTTCTAAATTCCTCACCTGTTAGATATTTAATTTGTATACAGAACCGGTAAGGGGAGCTAAAAGTCAAGACTTGTGAAAATCAATTCGCTCAAATTCCTGACTTTTTGAAGTAGTTGGGAATTTTGTTGTTCAGAAATAATTTAGGATTGCCTGATTCAGATTTTAAATAGCGATCGCCCCAAGAGGCGATCGCAAAAGTTTTGCTACAAGTGGTACCGAGGTGAAGCTCAGTAGCGCTTGATTTGTTGTATTTTTTTTAAATTTGTAGCTGGTGCAAAATCCATTTAACAGCTACAGCCAAATCTTTGGCAATGTAATCGGGTTTTGTGTGGTGCTGGTAATCACCAGCCAAAACGCGATCGCCAAACCCTGTTTGCACCAAAATTCCCACACAACCAGCATTGTGTGCCATATCAACATCAGTCGCTTTATCTCCCACCATAAAACTGTGCCTGAGATCCAAATCGTGTTCCCAAGCCGCCGCGACCAACATTCCTGTGTTTGGTTTGCGCCAGGTAGACCAGCGAGTGTATGCTGGGTCTTTACCGCCTTCTGGTGGACTGAGGTAGGGACAATAATACAAAGCGTCTAATTTTGCCTCAGCCTCCTGTGCCAATAATTGGCAAAGTCGGTCATGTAACGCTTGTACGTGAGTGTCTGGATAATAACCTCTAGCTGGTCCAGATTGATTGGAAACAAGACAGCAAAAAATACCTTGGTCATTGAGCTGGCGCACCGAAAGTGCAACACCGGGAATTAAATGTAAATCTTCTAGGTCGCGAATGTAGCCAGCCTCAACATTTAACACGCCATCGCGGTCAAGGAATACAGCAGGTTTAGCCACCCCAAATTTTCTCCAACACAGTGTTAGGCGCGATATCTGCCATCTTACCTGTGGGGGATTTGATGGCAAGGAATTTATCGCTTCTGGGCAATAACTTCGCTGGGTCTGTTGGACCAAATAAGGCAATGGTATAAGTCTGTACCGCCACACTCAAGTGCATGGGGGCGCTGTCGGTACACAGCATTAAATTTGCCCCAGCAATCATCGCCGCCAACTTGCCAATATCATCAGGAGAAGTGACTTTGATATTGGGTGTGGACTCTTTGAGACTACGCACAAACTGTTCATCTTCTGGTCCTTGGATAACCACCACAGGCATTTCCGGCTGCTTTTGCTGGATGTCTTGAATAATTTGCTGCCAATTCCTGACAGGGTAAATTTTATCTAGACCTTTGGTTTGGGCTAGCTTGCTAGAACCACCGTGAATCAAAATGTAACCAGTTTCCTTTATCCCCAACCGTTGTTGTTCCACAATTGCACAGTCAATATCTGGTTTTGGCACATTGATTGCTAACTCTGGACAAGAGGAGTTAATACCCAACCCTTGCAGCAAGTCATGGTACATACTAGCAGCATACTGTTCTGTTCTCAGAGGAACTGGATTGGTGAGAAAAGCAGCTCCTTTGCTCCTATAGCCAATTCGTGTGGGGATTCCGGTTAACCAGAGGAAAAGACCCACTAAAGCGCTTTGCCCTAGGGCAATGGCAATATCGTACTCGCGATCGCGTATCGAGCCTACCAAGTTGCCCCAATCTGCCATACTGTTACGGTCTTTGTAGTCAAACGCCAGTACCTCATTAACTGACTTACTCACCCGGTAAGCAGCCTTTGAACGGGGTTCGACAACAACATCTACCTGAGCATTGGGGTAATAGCGCTTCAGGTCATCTAGGGTCGGGAAGAAGAGAATTTGGTCACCAATTCCGCCAGGAACAAGGGCTACTATTCGCATAATATATCTTCACGCTTACTCGCTCATTATTTTAGGGGAAGATAGGGATTGGAAATTAGAGATTGAGGATTAGGGATAGTCAACAGTGAACAGTGAACAGTGAACAGTACCAGCATGGTACTTGATAACTGGTAACTGGTAACTGATAACTGATAACTGTCCCCAGTCCCCAGTCTCTAGTCTCCAGTCCCTAATATCTATCAAACTTGAGGAATTCTGTGCATTTATTAATTCCAGCGGCTGGAACAGGCAGAAGAATGGGGAGTCACCGCAATAAACTCCTGCTTGTGGTACGCGAACAGCCTATTATCGCTTGGACTCTTCTTGCCGCTCAAGCAGCAAGTCAAATCAGTTGGATAGGCATTATCTCGCAACCTTATGACTGGGAAGATTTCAAGACCATTCTTGCCTCTCTAAAGCTAACTAAGCCAGTGGAACTGATTCAAGGGGGTTCTACCCGTCAAGAATCGGTTTACAATGGATTGCAAGCACTGCCAAGCTCCGCACAGCAAGTGTTAATTCATGATGGAGCCAGATGCCTCGCCACACCAAATTTATTCAACTCTTGTGCTGAAGCTATTCGACATTGTCCTGGTTTAATTGCCGCCGTACCAGTTAAGGATACTATCAAAGTCGTAGATGAAAATGGCATAATTCAAAGCACACCCGACCGACGGCAATTGTGGGCGGCACAAACTCCTCAAGGTTTTGATGTTAAATTATTGAAAAAGTGCCACGCCGAAGGAGTCCGTCAGGGCTGGGAAGTGACTGATGATGCTGCTTTGTTTGAAAAATGCGGCTATAGTGTGCGAATTGTTGAGGGAGAAGAGACCAATCTGAAGTTGACCACTCCACAAGATTTGGCGATCGCTGAATTCATCCTAAAAACTAGACTGGATCAGCACTGAGGTGGGTTATAACAATTCTTGAAGATCCCGAAGGCTCACCTTTGGTATTTTCAACATAATTATTGACTTTTGGTAAAAATTATGTTAAGGTGCCAAACACTTGTAATTATCCTTCATTCATCATTTTTTATTTATACAAGTGACTAATGAACGGCAGGTGCTTTATGCCGGGAAACCCTTTCACCAGTTGCCTGCGGAGGGAAACCCTCCCGCAGCACTGGTTCACCACCGCACTGCCTCCCAATAACTAATGACTGATGACTGATGAATAATGCCGTGATGAATGCATCGACGAAGATAGAAGCAATTCTGTATTTGAAGGGTAAACCCCTGTCCATAAGTGAAATTGCCGAGTATGCCCTTTGCGATCGCACCACAGTTCAGGAAGGCATAATCGAACTGATTGATGAGTATGCCCGCCGCGATAGCGCCTTAGAAGTCGTAGAAACTTCAGATGGTTATAGTTTGCAACTTAGGTCAGACTTTCATGACTTGGTACAAACTCTGATTCCAGTAGAATTGGGTCTGGGAGCATTGCGGACTTTGGCAGCCATTGCCCTAAATAGTCCAATACTGCAAAGCGACTTGATCAACTTGCGGGGTTCTGGTGCGTATCAACACGTTTCCGAACTCGTCGAACTCGGTTTTGTCAAAAAACGCCGAGATAGTGAGTCTCGCTCGTATTCGTTACAAGTCACCCCTAAATTTCAGCAATATTTCCAAATTGAGCAACTTCCCCAATTATTATCCAATAGCCAAGAGCAAAAACAGCTAGAGCTAGAACTCACAGCACAACCACAACCAGATTGAGTACTGCTGCTTTTGAGGAATGCTAGTACTCCAGAAAGAGGTAGTGATATGTCTCACCCTTCTACTATGGTTTAGAGTAGAATAAGCAACTCAGCTAAAAAAACAGCCAATGGTGTTTGATCCTAATTTTTTGAATGACTACCCTGAGGAACACCCGAATCAGATCCTGAATGATAGCTTCGAGGAACTTCCTAATCAGTTACTCAAGTATCTACAGCACCAGCCACCTGAAGTCCTAGCCCGCGTCGCCCAATCTGTCAGCCCCGAAATTAAACAAATTATTTCGCAAAACGTCCAAGGGCTTGTCGGGATGTTACCTTCAGAAAATTTTAACGTGCAAATTACCACAGACCGAGACAATCTCGCTGGTCTTTTAGCCTCGGCTATGATGACAGGTTATTTTCTCCGCCAAATGGAACAACGGATGCAGTTAGATCATTTGAGTAACAATCATTAGTTAACAGTTATTAGTCATTTGTCATGAGTCATTAGTTACAAAGGACAAAGAACAAACGACAAAGGACTAATCACTACTTCTGGGGATAAGCCCCTGATTGTACTTTAAATGTTTGAATTTTCCCGTTGCGGTTGACTTCGATTTCCAATATGTCACCTACGGTGCTAGACTCCACCTGCTTCTGTACTTGAGCAGATGTTTTTACTTGCTTACCGTTAACTTTTTGAATCAAGTCGCCAGCAAGGAGTCCTCCTCGTTGTGCTGGAGAATTTTCCAGGACTCCTGTAATGGCTATCCCAACATCCTGTTTAATGTTGAGATTCTTGTCTTGATTGATCTGCTGTTTCTTGCTAGAAGATAAGTCCGACATTTCAACCCCTAAAAACGGGTGTCGCACACGCCCTTTGGTAAAAAGCTCATTAGCAATGCGGGCTGCTGTTTCAATGGGGATGGCAAAACCCAGCCCTTGAGCATCGGCGCGGATAGCAGTGTTAACGCCAATCACCTCGCCTTGGGCGTTTAATAAAGGTCCGCCTGAGTTACCCGGATTAATAGCCGCGTCGGTTTGGATAAAGCTGACTCGCTTATCTGGAACACCAACTTGAGCGCTGGTACGGTCTGTCGCGCTGATAATGCCGATTGTCACGGTATTATCTAAACCTAAGGGATTGCCAATAGCGATCGCCCATTGACCTGGTATTAAGTTTTGTGAAGTGCCTAGTTTCACTGTTGGCAGATCATAATCTGAAATTTTTACAACAGCCACATCTGTCACTGAATCAACTCCAACGACCCGACCGTCAAAAGTCCGACCATCTTTGAGGGTCACTTGTACTGTATCTGTATCCGCGACAACATGAGCGTTTGTTAGTATTTGTCCATTTTCACTCAAAATAAATCCAGACCCTGTACCACGCTCTATCCGTTCTTTGGGGAATGGCTGCTCTTCCTCTCCAAAAAATCGCCGTAAAAGGGGATTTTTCAACGCATCAGAAATAGGATTAGCCACTTTGCGGGTTGCATTAATTCGCACGACCGCAGGTCCAGTTCTTTGAACAGCAGTAGCAATAAAATTCATATTATCGGCACTAGGAGCTGCAACTTGTCCACCAACCGGATTTGCAGGTGCAATTTCTGGGGGCGAAGACGCTGTTACACTTCTTAACTCGCGAAACAAGCGATTTTGTGTCGGGAGATAGCGACTACCCAACAAGCCTGCACCGCCGCCAATAACCAATAACGATAGATAAATAATCAGTTGCTTTAATGATAATTTCATAAAACTTCGCGGGATGTGGGAAACGAGCGCGTCTTTAGACCTGAGAGGAAAACGACACGAGTGACTTTAGTCACCTTGCTCCATTACCGCCTTGGGGTTACTCAATACCGTGTAGTTTTGCAATCTACTTTCGTTCGGGCAATTACGAACTGATACCTTTCACCCCAACGGGAGAGCCAGTTCCCTACGGCGGGAAACCCGCCTTCAGGACTGGACTCACCTGTACGCATAATGGTTTTGCACTCGATGTGCCTTCCCAAAAGGGAGTAAAGTTAGCTTCTCCCAAGGGGAGACGCTGCGCGAACGACAATGTTAACGGTCGGTAACTATATTTAGGACACTGACTTAACCCAATAAATCTGTTTAATCCTAGATTTCTAGAGCTTGGAACTAGCGAAAGCATCCCAAGGTAGGAACTTTAACACTTGCCGTTAACGTAGTATCCGAAGATACTGAGGCTGGTCAACTACTGTCTAAAACTTAGGCTAGAAGCCCAGTGTCTTTAGACCTGGGTTGTTGACAATCATGACGCTCAAGGTCAGCAATGCAGATGCCTAATTTATAAGTTTAGTCAAGCAAGTCGAAACCTGACATATGAATTACTCATCAGTCAGTTGTTTAGTTCTTAATTGTGAGTTGTTAGTTTTGATACTCCCCACGGCTAAAAGCCGGGGGATTCTTGAAGAGTCCACAAACGAAC